>JANWYM010000056.1 GCA_025055355.1 Abditibacteriales bacterium | reverse complement strand
GGTCAAGTGCTACGACGAACCCGGTGCAGCTCAGGGAAGAGCTGCGAAGTGTAGTGTCGCAATCCCCTATCAATCGGGTCAAGTGCTACGACTACTATAATGGTGTTACCAGCGACTATATCAGGAAGGGGTCGCAATCCCCTATCAATCGGGTCAAGTGCTACGACGGGAGGACTTTTGTCGCCTATGGACGGGCGACCTAAAGTAGTCGCAATCCCCTATCAATCGGGTCAAGTGCTACGACAGTACCCCTCAAAAGTCCCCTATTTTTCGGAGGTTTTTGGGGCGGTTTGCGAGCACCCCCTCAAATCGGGGGTGCGGGGCGGATGTGACGGCAAATGCTCACCACCCCAAAACGCTCAAAAAGCGATGAAAAATCGCGGAAAATGAGAGCAAAATGGATTGTCAAAGGGCATTTGCCTGCTTGCGAGCATCCCCCGGGTTTTGTGCACACCGACGATGCTCGCGGGCGATGTTGCCTCTTTTTATAACATAGGCATCTGAACTTGTCAAGCACTTTTTTTGAGGCGATATGAATGGATAGACCCTGCTGAATGGCAGCAGAAATAACTCCTTGACATACCTTCCCATATCGAGGATTGTCTGCACGTGCAGACAATTTAATCCAGACGCCAGCAGAAATAACTCCTTGACATACCTTCCCATATCGAGTATGAGTGTAAGCAGCATGATGAGGACAACACAGCAAAGGAGACGCGGCGTAATGCTAAGAACAGCCGGCTGGTGGGTCACACTCTTGGTGGCTGGGACGGTTCCGACATTTGCCGCGAGCGGAAACGCGACGTCGCAGGATGTTCTTCCAGGACGTTGGGCATACCAATACGTTCAACGCTTCGCCGAGATGGGCATTTTAGAAGGCTACCCCGATGGACGCTTTCGCGGTCAGCAGCCGATGACGCGGTATGAGTTTGCCGTTGCCCTCGCCCGTGCGATAGAGAAACTCTCTGCTGTCCGTCATGCGTCAGGGGAGAAGGGCGAGGGCGGCTTTCAGCCGTTCATGGTGTCAGCGCTCAATCCCTCCGCCCGCACCTCCACCCAAGCCGTCTCTGACCGACCCATTTATCTTGGCGCGCCGCTGCCGAGCAGCTCTACGACGCCGATGGCAACGGTCTTCAGCGTGGTCATGGCGCTGTGTCGCGGCTGGGGCGTGGGCGTGACCTATCGCGTGCGCGGCAAGCGGACGCTTGCCGTGCGCTCCTACGGCGGCGATGATTTTCTGGGCAATCGTTTGGGTAAAGTGTGGACGGTGAGTTACACCTTTCCGCTGACCGCGGGCCGTTGATCAGGTTGAGGACCCCGCATCATCCGTGTCATCCGTGAAGTCCGAGAGCGGCAGTCGGGGGTTAATGATGTGTGCAATCGCCCAGGAGTCGTTGACGCACCGCGCCGCAGGAAAGCGTTATGGCGAGCGCCGCGAAGCCATCGCCGCTGCAGTCGTCTCCTCCGGCGGGGATGGCTTCGCGGCGCTCGCCATGAGAGGCATTTTCAAGGGAGGAAGTGATGATTGAACCACATGGGGGCGTGCTCGTCAACCGCGTTGTTCCCGCTGAGGGGCGGGAGGCGGCGCGGGCGCGAGCGGAGGAAGTGCCGCAGTTATCCGTTTCGCTGGAAACGCTCCGCTGCGTCGAGAACATCGCGCGCGGAGCGTTCAGTCCCTTGCAGGGTTTTTTGACGCGAGCGCAACTCGAAGGCGTCGTTTACCAGCGGCGGCTGCCGAGTGGAGAGGCGTGGACGCTGCCCATCACACTGGACACCGATGAAACCACGGCTGCATGGTTCAAAGAGGACAGCGAAATCGCGCTGACCTATGAAGGGCAACCCGTCGCGCTGTTCCACTTGCAGGAGAAATATACCTTTGACAAGCGGGAGATAGCGCAGCACGTCTTCGGCACGACGGAGGAAAAGCACCCAGGGGTCGCCAGCCTTTACGCGGGCGGCAACGTCTTGCTGGGCGGGACGGTGTGGCTGATTGAGGACAAGGGCGAGCCGTATCCCGAGGTCAACCTGCCCCCGGTGCGGACGCGGGAACTGTTCGCGCAGCGGGGCTGGAAGACCGTCGCGGCGTTCCAGACGCGGAACGTGCCCCACGCGGGACATGAGCACATGCAAAAGATCGTGATGAGCATGGTGGACGGCTTGTTGATTCAACCTGTCATCGGCAAGAAGAAACCGGGTGATTTCCGCGACGAGGTGATTATCAAGGCGTATCAGACCATCATTGAACACTACTACGTCAAGGAGCGCGTGCTGCTCAACATCCTGCCGTTCGACATGCGCTACGCCGGACCGCGCGAGGCGATTTTTCACGCGATTGTGCGGAAGAACTACGGCTGCACGCATCTCATTGTCGGGCGCGACCATGCCGGCGTGGGCAACTACTACCACCCCGAAGCCGCGATCGAGATATTCAACGACTTCCCTGACTTGGGCATCAAGCCGATTACGATTCGCGGCGATTACTTCTACTGTCACAAGTGTTTGGCGCTCGGCAGCGAGCGCATCTGCCCCCACGACAAAAAAGACGGCATCAGTTTCAGCGGGACGGAAATCCGCCAACTCATCACCGAAGGCGGCACGCCCTCGCCGCACATCATGCGCCCGGAGGTGTTTGCGGTGCTGAAGGAGGCGGGGAATCCGTTCGTGGGGTGAGGTGCCATGGACGCGATGACAGTCTCGGCAGATTCGTGCGTCCAAGTGGGGGGCAGGGAGGAAGCCTGCGCTCCGTGGTGCTCGGATCGGTAGGTTGTGGGCTCTCGTTCAGAGGGGAATTGTCAATGAAAGTTCTCGTTCTGGGTCTCGACTGTGCCCCGCCCGATTGGGTGTTTGAAAAGTGGATTGACGACTTGCCGAACATCAAGCGGCTGCGCGATAACGGCATCTGGGCGCCGATACGGAGTTGCGACCCGCCGATTACGGTGCCGGCGTGGGCGGTGTTCGCCACCAGCAAAGACCCCGGCAAGTTGGGCATCTTTGGGTTTCGCAACCGCAAAGGTTACTCTTACACGGAACAGCGCACGGTCAGTTCCGCGTTGGTCACAGAGCCTGCCGTGTGGGACTACGCCTCGCGGGCAGGCAAGCGGTGCATCATCATCGGCGTCCCGCCGAACTACCCGCCCAAGCCGGTGAACGGTCTTTCCATCGGTTGTTTCCTCACGCCCGATACCGACAGCGATTATACCTATCCGAAGGAACTCAAGCGGGAAATCAAAGCGGTGGTCGGCGACTACAAGGTCGACGTCGAGGAGTTCCGCACCGACGACAAGGACCCGCTGCTCGCGGAAATCTACGACATGACAGAGAAGCGCTGGACGCTGGCGAAGCACCTGCTTCAAACCAAGCCGTGGGACTTTTTCTTCCTGATGGAGATTGGCACCGACCGCATCCATCACGCCTTCTGGAAATACCTGGACCCGCAACACCGCCAATACGTGGCAGGCAACCCCTACGAGCGGGTGATTTTGGATTACTACGTTTACCTTGACCGACGTATCGGCGAGGTTCTCTCCCTCATCGGGGAGGACACCGCTGTCGTCGTCGTCTCCGACCACGGCTGCAAGCGGATGGACGGCTGCATCAACGTCAACGACTGGCTGATTCAGAACGGCTACTTCAAACTGAGGGAGAAACCGCGCGGCTTGGTGCGCCCGCGCGACGCCCAGGTGGACTGGGCGCGCACTATCGCGTGGGGGGCGGGCGGCTACTACGCGCGCGTGTGGCTGAACGTGAAAGGTCGCGAGGAGCAAGGCGTCGTGGACCCACGCGATTACGACCGTGTGTGCGATGAACTGGCGGCAGGTTTCCAGCGCATCCCCGATGAGGTCGGGAATCCCCTGGATACGAAGGTTTTGAAGACGCGAGAACTGTATCCCGACGGCAACCTCGTCGGTGCGCCCGACCTCATCGTGTATTTCGGCGATTTGCGCTGGCGTTGCACGGAGGACATCGGGCATGAGGGGGTTCATTCGTTTGAAGCCGAAGTCGGTCCCGACGATGCCGTGCACGATTACTACGGGCTGTTTATTCTCTCCCACCCCCATCTGCAACGCACGGGGCGCATCGAGCGTCCGATTTCGCTGTTGGATGGCGCGCCCACGTTGCTCCGTTTGCTGGGGCTGGACGTGCCAAGGGATATGCAAGGACAAGTGATTGAGTGACCCGTCATCAGTGACCAGTGACCACCTGAACCCCAAGAGCCTGCCCCTCAATGGGGCAAGGGGGAGCCCTCAACTTGTTGAGGGAGAGTGACCCCGAACAAGCTCGGAGCTCCGACTTTTCGGGGAGGCACTCACGCTCAAACTGGTCACTGGCTACTGGTCATTGCAATCGGAGGTGACAAGTGGACAAAGGTTTTGTCATCTGGTTCACGGGCGTTCCCGCGTCAGGGAAGTCCACGGCGGCGAACGGGGTCGCCGCGGCGCTGCGCGAGCGCGGCGTGAAGGTCGAGGTGTTGGACGCGGACATCGTGCGCCGCGAACTCAGCCCTGATTTGGGGTTCGAGAAGAAGGACCGCGACCTCAACACCAAACGGCTGACGTTCATCGGCAAGCTGCTGGCGCGCAACGGGGTGGCGTGCTTGATTGCAGCCTCAGCAAGTTACCGCGAGTTCCGCGACCGGGCGCGGAACGAGATTGAGAACTTCGTTGAGTGTTGGGTCAAGTGCCCCCTGGAGGTCTGCCAGCGGCGCGACCCAAAGGGGCTCTACGCCCGCGCCGCGCGCGGTGAAATTAGCAACGTTGAGGGGATTCATCAGCCCTACGAAGAGCCGCTGCACCCCGAGGTCGTGCTGGAAACCGACAAGGAGTCACCCGAAGAGTGCGTCGCCAAAGTCATGGCAACGCTGGAGCGGCTGGGCTACCTGGACGCGAAACCAGAAGCGGCGGAAGTTTACTCGGAGGAAGACGAAGAGAAAGTTGCCAAACGTCTGAAGGCGCTGGGATACATCTGACCTTCGCCGTTCACAGATAGCAGGGATGACACGGATGACTTTGGGCGCGTCAGGCGGAATTTGCGACCGACGGCTCTTTTAAGTTGAGTTCTCCATGCCATCCGTGCTATCGGTGAACTGTTGCGTTTCGGGAGGTGCTGGGATGAGCGAGCAAGCGGGCCACCGTCGGAGAAGGACGTGGGTGATCGTTGGGGTGGTGGTCGGGTCGTTTGTGTTGCTCTCATGTTTTGGGATGCTGATGATGTTGCTCGTGTTCGTGGGCATGTCGCCGGATGGCGGATGGGGCGACCGCGTGGGCATAGTGCGCATCAGCGGGGAGATCGGTGGGAGCAGCGGTGGGCTGTCGCTGTTGCGTGAGGTTGTCGAGGTAGAGAGCACGATGGAGTTGCTGCGCGAGGCGGCGGAGGACGGGCGCACCAAAGCCATCGTGCTGCGCATCAACAGCCCCGGCGGCAGCGCGTCGGCGGCGCAGGAAATCTATCAAGCGATTCGGCGCGTCAAAGAGAAAACGGGCAAACCCGTCGTCGCCTCGTTGGGCGACGTGGCGGCGTCGGGAGCCTACTACGTCGCCGCTGCCGCTGATAAAATCGTGGCGACGCCCGCGACCCTGACGGGCAGCATCGGTGTCATCATGGAGTTGGAAAACTTCGAGGAAGTCATGAAGAAGATCGGCGTGCGCTTTGACACCATCAAGAGCGGCAAGCACAAAGACATCGGCTCGCCCTTTCGGGGGATGACCTCCGAAGAGCGCGGGATTATGCGGTCGCTTATCATGGACGTTTACGACCAGTTCATCAGCGACGTCGCCCGAGGGCGCAACCTGAGCAAGGAGCGGGTGCGCCAGTTAGCCGACGGGCGCATGTTCACGGGGCGGCAGGCGAAAGCGCTGGGGTTGGTGGACGAGTTGGGCGGGCTGCAGGAAGCCGTCACGCTTGCCGCCCGGTTAGCCCAGATGCGGGACGAGCCGCAGGTTTACGAGTTCAAGCGGGGCGAGTCGTTGATGGACATCCTCATCGGCAGCGTCATACACGCCATCCGCCTCGAGGTGCGCGAGGCCCTGAGCGGCGGGCTGCGACGGCGGGGCGCAGGGGTGAGGATGAAGTGAGGCTGGCATGACAGTGAGCCGCTGCGCCTCGGACGCGACGGCAGAGGGCGACGCCGCCCCTGTCCGCAAACCTCTCGGACGCCTCGACGTGTTGCGGGCAAACGCCCCGAACAAGTCGGGGCGTCCGCGTTCTCGGGTAGGTTCGACACCGAGGACGCCCCCTCTTGTCCACCGAGGAAGGTCGTCAAATCGCCGCCCCGTGTTTCATGCTCTGGGCGACTTGCATGAGCAGGTCGCGATTGCTGCGCGTTTTCTTGACCTGTTCGATGAGGCGCTCGGTGGCTTCCGCCGTGTCGAAGGTGTTCAAGATGTCGCGGATGCGCCAAATCAGGCGCAGTTCGTCGCCGTTGCGCAGCAGTTCCTCGTGGCGGGTGCCGGATTTGCGGATGTCGATAGCGGGAAAGATGCGACGGTTAAACAGCTCACGGTCCAAGAAGATGTCACAGTTGCCTGTGCCTTTGAACTCCTCGTAAATGCTCTCATCCATGCGGCTGCCGGTATCCACGAGGCAGGTGGCGATGATGGTAATGCTGCCGCCCTCCTCGATGTTGCGCGCCGCGCCGAAGAAGCGCTTGGGGCGATACATCGCCGCCGGGTCCAGACCCCCCGACAGGGTGCGCCCGCTGGGCTGCACCGTGAGGTTGGACGCCCGCGAGAGGCGGGTCAGACTGTCGAGCAGAATGACGACATCGTGCCCATGCTCCAGCAAGCGCTTTGCGCGCTCCAACACCATCTCCGAGACGCGCATGTGGTTTTCCGCCTGCTCGTCGAAGGTGGAAGCGACGACCTCCGCTTTGACGGAGCGCTGGATGTCGGTCACCTCTTCGGGGCGCTCGTCAATCAGCAGCACGATGATTTTCGCGTGCGGCTCGGTGGCGACAATCGCGTTCGCGATCGTTTTGAGGAGGGTGGTTTTCCCCGCCTTGGCGGGCGCGACGATGAGAGCGCGCTGCCCCTTCCCGATGGGAGCAATGAGGTCGAGGATACGCGCCGAGACGTTATGCGGGTCGCTGTCGAGGTTGAACTTTTTGTTGGGATGAATGGGGGTCAGTTTTTCAAAGTCCTTCCGCAGGCGCGCCTGTTCGGGGTCCATGTCGTTGATGGCTTCGATGCGCAGCAGGCTGTAATACCGCTCGGTTTCTTTGGGGGCACGCACCTGCCCAGACACCAGGTCGCCAGTCTTCATGCCGAAGCGTTTGATTTGCGACGGCGACACATAAACGTCCTCGGGCCCGGGCAGGTAACCGTTCAGACGCAGAAACCCGTAACCGTCCGGCAAAATCTCCAATACACCCTTGCGGAACATCAAACCGCTTTGCTCGGTTTGATATTCAAGGATTTTCATCGTCAACTCATGTTTCTTCATTGTGGAGTAGCCAGAGATACCCATGTCTCTGGCGATCTCCTTGAGTTCCACCAAGGTTTTCGACTCCAAGGTGGCTAATTCCAACTCGCGTCTGCCGTTTCCACTTTCCATCTTCACATCACCCCAGCAACCAACGACCAGGGACCCGTCACCAGAAGCCCTGGTCACTGTTGACTGGCGACCGGTTCCTGAATCAACCTGCATAGATCTCTGGTCGCAACACGCCGACAAACGGGAGGTTGCGATACCGCTGGTCGAAGTCCAAGCCGTAGCCGACGACGAACTTGTCCGGCACGGTGAAACCCACGTAGTGAATCGTCACGGGGACCTTGCGACGACTCGGTTTGTCGAGCAGGGCGCACACCCGCAGGGTCGCGGGGCTGCGCGCGCTCAGGTTGTCCACGAGGTATTTCAACGTTAATCCCGTGTCCACGATGTCCTCGACGATGATGACATGCTTGCTTTCGATGTTCATGTCGAGGTCTTTGAGAATACGCACGACGCCCGACGAGCGCGTGTCCTTGCCGTAACTGGAGATCGCCACGAAGTCCACGCTGACGGGGATCTCCATGGCCCGCATCAGGTCGGCTAAGAACACCACGGCGCCCACCATCACGCCGACGAGGATGACCTCTTTGCCCTCATAGTCTTGGGAAATCTGGTGCGCTATCTCGGCGGTTTTGGCGCGGATCTGTTCCTCGTTGATCAGCACTTCCAGAATATCGGCTTCCCAGGGAATTCGCTTGCTCACGATGCTGCTCCTCTGCCAGCGGATGTCGGTAGGGAATCAAACGGATTCCGTCTGTGGCAAGCCGTCAGGGAACCCGTTTCGTTCGTTGCATGTTGCATACGCCTCTCAGTCGTGAACTAAATGGATGAAACCGGTGTCAGCCGTTACGCGAATCCGCTGAATCTGCTACCGAAATCCGCTGACGGTTACTCCCACTCGATCGTTCCCGGCGGTTTGGAGGTCACGTCGTAGACCAAGCGATTGACGCCGGGGACTTCGTTGACGACCCGGTTGGCGATGCGCTCTAACACTTCGTAGGGGAGGCGCGCCCAATCGGCGGTCATACCGTCCTCGCTGGTGACGGCGCGCAGCACGATGGGATGGGCATAGGTGCGGTGGTCGCCCATCACCCCCACGCTCCTCAGCGGCGGGAGCACGGCAAAGACCTGCCAGATGTCGCGATAAAGCCCCGCTTTCTTAATCTCTTCTACCACAATCGCGTCGGCTTCGCGCAAAATGTGCAAACGTTCCTCGGTGACTTCGCCGATGATGCGAATCGCCAAGCCGGGTCCGGGGAACGGGTGTCGCCAGGTGATCTCTGGCGGCAGACCCAACTCCTCCGCCACCGCTCGCGCCTCGTCCTTAAACAGGTCGCGCAAAGGTTCCAAGAGTTCAAAGTTGATCTTTTCGGGCAAGCCACCGACGTTGTGATGCGTCTTGATGCGGGCTGCGTCTCGGGTGCCACTCTCAATCACGTCCGGGTAGAGTGTACCCTGCGCGAGAAATCGAAAGTTGCCCAACTTGCGGGACTCCTCTTCAAACACGCGCACGAACTCTTCGCCGATCGTCTTGCGCTTCTCCTCCGGCGCGGTCACCCCCCGCATCCTCTCCAGGAACCGCTTCGAGGCGTCAATATAGACGAGGTTGATGTCGAAGTGTTCCGTGAAGGTGCGGCGCACGTCCTCGGCTTCGTTCTTGCGCAGGAAGCCGTGATTGACGAAGATGCACGTGAGTTGCTTGCCGACGGCGCGATGCACTAAGGCGGCGACGGTAGCCGAATCAATCCCTCCGCTCAACCCGCACAGCACGCGGTCTTTGCCGACGCGCTCGCGGATGTGGCGGGTGGCGGCTTCCACGAACGACTCCATCGTCCACAACCCCTGACAGCCGCACTGGTCGTAGAGAAAGTTGCGAATGACCTCAATCCCCCACGGGGTATGGGCGACTTCGGGATGAAACTGCACGCCGAAAAGTTTCCTTTCGCGGTGGGCGAAGGAAGCGATGGGACAGTTGACCGTCTCCGACGTAACCCGAAAACCGGGCGGCGATTCCAACACCTGGTCGCCGTGGCTCATCCAGCAGATCAAGCGGGGGTTGAGCCCGCGAAACAGGTCGCTATCGTCCAAGACGTGCAGTTCGGTCTTGCCATACTCCCGCTTCTCGCTGGGCGCGACCTTGCCGCCCAACTGGTGCGCCATCAACTGCAACCCGTAGCAGATGCCTAACACCGGAATACCGCTGTCGTAAAGGCGCGGGTCGCAGGCGGGCGCGCCAGCCTCATACACGCTAGACGGACCGCCCGAAAAGATCAGCCCTTTGGGCTGCCGCGCAAGAATCTCTTCAAAAGGGGTGTCGTAGCGCAGAATCTCACAGTAGACCTTGCACTGCCGCACCTTGCGGGCAATCAGTTGCGTGTATTGACCGCCGAAGTCTAAGACCACGACGAGTTCTGAGGGCTTCATGCTCCAAGTATGCAGGTATGCGGGTATGCGGGTATGCGGGTGTTCGGGTCGTTACCCGAATACCCGAACACCCGCATACCAACTGTTTTATTTCCCCATCCCTACTCGCTGCTCCACCTGCAGGCGTTTGGCTTCGGTTTGAACGGCGGGGGCGATGACGATCTCGGCTTTGTGCATGTCTGGAATCGTCGCCGCGCCGCACGCGCCCATAGCGTTGCGCAGCGCGCCGATGAGGTTCAACGTCCCGTCGTCCTTCGTCGCGGGTCCCCAGAGGATTTCTTTGAGCGTGCCTAAATGTCCGACTTTGATGCGCGTGCCGCGCGGCAAACCGGGGTCAGAGGTCGCCATACCCCAAATAAATCCCCGCCCGGGCGCCTCGGTCGCGGCGGCTAAGCAAGTGCCCAACATGACGCCGTCGGCTCCACACGCGATCGCTTTGGCTACGTCGCCGCCGGTTCGCATGCCGCCGTCGGCGATGACAGGAACGCGCTTGCCGGTTCTGGCTAAGTAATCATCCCGCGCGGCGGCGACGTCCGCAATCGCCGTCGCCTGCGGCACGCCCAACCCCAACACGCGCCGCGTCGTGCAATGGTGCCCCGGCCCGATGCCGACCAGCACCGCGCTGACGTGGGCTTCCATCAGTTCTAAAGCGGCTTCGTAGGTCACGCAGTTGCCGACGATGACCGGCACAGGACTTTGGCGGCAAAATTCGGCGAGGGGAAACGGCTTGTAGCGGTGGGAGATGTGACGCACGGTGGTCACCGTGGACTGGATCACCAGCACGTCCACGCCCGCCTCCAGAGCGACGGAGGCCAACTGCGGCGCCCGCCCGGGCGTCAGGGACACAGCAACGGTCGCGCCGGCGTCTTTGGCTTCGCGGATGCGTTGGGCGAGAAGGGTGGGCTGAATCGGCGGGGCGTAAACTTGCTGGATGCGGGGAACCACCTCCTCCGGCGGGGCTTCGACGATGCGGGCAATCGCTTCTTCGGGGTTCGCGTAGCGGGACTGTAGGCCTTCGCCGTTCATCACCGCCAGCGCGCCCAGACGCGAGAGTTCCACCATCACTGGCACGTTCACTGCCCCGTCCATCGCCGCCGCCAGCACCGGCGCCTCCAGCACGAGGTCGCCGATGCGCAGCCGCACGTCCGTTTCTTCCGGGTCAACGGTGACCACGCCGGGCGCTAAGGCAATGTCATCAAAGCCATAAGCCCGGCGCGCTTCGCGGTTTCTTCCGATTTGCACGCTTCCGCCCTCCTACCACCTGAAAGATGCTGCTCATCGTCGAACGGCTCATCGTGACGCCTTGAGGCGGTCGGTGCTTCATCCGCCTGAAGGCGGAACGACGCATGATACATGATGACCCAAAGGGCTGAATTGGGATTTTCGCCTTGAGCGAGGATTCGCGGCACGCGGTGAATTGTCTGTCCCCCTATGGTGGGGCTGCAACCATTGAAGGCTACCCCCCTGATGCTGCCCTCATCGAACATCCCAGAGGCTGGACGCTTTCGGAGCAACAGCGCAGCATGTCAGAAGCCTTCGGGCTTTTGCTTGCCCCTGATTTTACCTTAATCTTGCGGAAATGTCAACGGTGTAGGGATGGATTTCCTAATTGCCTGCTTTTCGCATTCCCCTCTGTCGTTCAATCTCTAACGCGAGGACCAGCGGCGGGATGTCCAGCATGAGAGCCAGGCTGTCCACCAAGCGAGAGAGTTGCCGCTGAAAGGCGTCCGTGCTCGCGCCTTCACGTTCCGCGATCAACCGCTCCGTCTCCAGGATCAAAGGTATACTGTCCGCCAGAAATCGCGCCTTGACTTGAGTGTATTGTCGCCCCTCCAGCGCCCCGTAGCGGCGGCGCAGTTCCAGCCCCAAGGCATCGAACGACGCCTGCGCGCCGGTCGCTTCCTGCGCCTGCGCGAACGCCTCCTCTCGCTTCTCAGCAGCAATCTGTTCGCGGGACTTCGTCGTGTGCCAATCCTCCGCTGTCGTGCCGTGAATGATGCGCAGCGTCATCGGGCGCTTGAACCCTTTGCTCAAAATCTCTTCCACCTTCAGGCGCACGTCCGGGCGGTCCAACATCCCACTGCGGTAAAAATTCGCCCCGTCAAACCCCAGCACGAAGATGCCTTCATCGTCCACCGCCAGCGGAATCGCCGCATTGAACGCCTCCGATAGCGGCAGAGTGAAGTTCAGATGCTTCAACGCCTCCCGCTTCACACTTTCCCAGATAGCGTTGAGGTCTTGAGACATGGTGGCTCACCTCACAACGACTGTTCATGAACGACACCAATGACACGGATGGCGTTGGGTGCATGACGTTGGAACCAGCCAAGAGAGATCCGAGTCATCCGTGCCCTCCGTGAACAGTCGCACTCACTCCATCACCTTCACCAAAAACTCTCGTGCCTTCAACCTCACTTCCAACCGCTGCGTCAGAAAATCGTTCATCAACCCGCGCAGTTCGGTGCGGACTTGTGGGGTCAACCGCAGGCGTTGCAGAGCATCCCCTTTGCTCCCGCTCAACGCCGCTGCCGTGCGCAGTGTGCCTTGGGAAATCTTCCCCCGGTGCCCGCGCTGCGCCGCATCCGCGGCGCAGAGCGCGCCGCCCCACCGCGCGCTGAATGCGACCAGCGAGTCACTTACCGTTCTACCACAGACGGCACATTCTGTCAAAGCCGGCGCGTAACCCAGCGCGTTCAGCAGCCGCAACTCAAACGCCCGCGTGACCAGTTCGGGGTCATCCGTCGCGCCCATCCAGCGTAACGTGGACACCAGCAGGTCAAATAACGCCTCGTCGTGTTGATGGGGCGGGGTTGCAGCGTCCATCAGTTCCAACACATACGCGCCCCACGCTATCTTGGACAAGTCCTCGTGAAGCGCATAGAACGACTCTTCAATCACGCACTGCGTCACCACCTGCAGCGTGCGCCCTCGCGCCAGAGCGAACCGTGCCAACGTAAACGGCTGCGTTCCCGCAGCCAACTTGCTCTTCGGCTGCCGCGCTCCCTTCGCTACCGCGTCCAACTTCCCTGCCTCGCGGCTGAACAAAACGACGACGCGGTCCTTCTCCCCTAACGGGCGGGAGCGCAGAACGACGGCGGTGACGTTGTAGGTGCGCGTGCGAGAATCTAACATGGAGGGATTCGAGGGATGAAGGCTTTCTCAACCCTTGGTCGCAGCCTTCAGCGCGCCGACGAACGTGCTAACCCTCTCCACTAAGTCTTCCGATGCCGCGTTGGCGGCGATGAGGTCGACAATCGCGCTCCCGACGACGACGGCGTCCGCGCCCAGTTG
>JANWYM010000569.1 GCA_025055355.1 Abditibacteriales bacterium | reverse complement strand
ATAGCGATTTCGAGGTGAGAAATTGGATTTCCTCTGCCTTATGAAGCGCTCCGTCGTCAGATGGATCATTGTTGTCTTGGTGTTGGGCTGTTGGCGCGGCACGGCGAAAGCCGAGTTAGCGGCTTCGCCCTTTTCTCTTTTCCCGCCTTCGTCCTCGCCACCGCTTTTGTCACCGCCGTTGGGCTATTCCCGTCTGGAGCAGCGCGACGACTTTCTGGTTGTGACTGACTACCGCCCGGCGGAGTATCGGGGCAAAACGCTCACGCCCGGCTACGCTCACCGGGAGGCGCGGGTGACGCTGCGCCCCACAGACCGCTCTTATCTGTCCACTGCTCTGATTGATGCGCTGGTGCTGCCGCGTTTCACGCGAGCGGACGGCGATGCCCTTCGTTGTGCACCTGACCGTAGACCTTTATTCAGCGATCAGTTCCGCTATGCCGAGCGCGGCTTGCACGGGCGGCAGTTCGCAGGCGGGGCAGGCAACTTGAGCGGCAGTTTTTCCACGTTAGAAATCGGAAAGATTCGACACGCCGGACTCTTTCAATCCACCGCGAACCGCCTCAATGACACGACGACATCGCGGGCGACGACGTTTGCCCTGCGTGACCTGTCGCAGTTATCGGGCGTGACCCTCAAAGATTACAACCTACGCTACGCACCCTCGCCCCAGCACAGTTTCACCGTGCAGAACAACGACGTTCACACCCCCGGCGGCGGTCTCCACATCCGTGATATGCAACTCCTCGCTGGGACGTGTTCGCTGCTCAAGCGCGAACGCGCGGTTGACCGCGCGGTGGCTAACGGCGTGCTGCAAGGGCTGGGACGTCCCGACCTCATTCCCCTGAAAGGTGTGCAATTGGAGGAGTGGCAGGGGAGGTGGAAACCGTCCGAGCAGTTCTTTCTATCGCTGTTGCGCAAAGACGCTGACACGCCCGGCGGCAGCGTGAGTGATGCACGCACCGAGTTGAAGGCGGGTATCGTCAGCGTCACGCAGCGCGAGCGTTCGATTGCGCCCCACGTCACCGACCCTGTGCTGCAGGGTTTAGGGCGGAAAGACCTCTTACCGCTGCGCGGCGTCAAGGACAGCGGCGCGTCTTTGCGGATTGAGCCGTCGCAGGACCTGCAACTCTCGCTGGAAAAGAACTCTCTGCAGACCTCTTCGGGCGGGGTGGAAGAGCGGCTGGCGCAAATCGTCGCGGGTGGGTTCACGTTGGCGCGGCGTTACACCGCCGTCGGGCAGAACGTCGCCAACACCGTGCTGGAAGGTGTGGGGCGTCAGGATTTAGCCACATCCAAAGGGATGGCCAGTGACGAGATCGCCGCTGAGTGGCGCACGAAAAAACTCACCCTGTGGGGGTTGCGCCGCACGGAAGAGGTCAGCCTGAACAGCGGCTTGTTCTTTGGGGAGGGAGTCATCGTCAATCACGTTCGACGTCAGGGCGTGGCGGTGAACCTCTCAGCAAGGTCCACCGTGGAAGCGTCCCACGAAACCGTCACCTCCGCGCCTAAAGACGAGGACGGCGCGCCCGCGAGCGTGCAGCACACGCAGACCGTTCAACTGTCCCAGAAGCTCTCCAAAGCGACGTCCACGACTCTCAGCCACCAGCAGTCCACGCTGACCGAAGGCGACCGTGTCATCCGCGCCGATGAACTGGCGACACAGTGGCGCACGGGCTACGGCAAGATGGCTCGTTTCCACGCCGACTGGCGGCAGCGCCACAGCAGCGATGGGCGCCACAGCGGCGGCGTGCGCCTGGCGATGGGGCTGATGCCGCGCGCGTGGTCGCTTAACGCCCTCTGGCAAAGCGATTATGGCTTTGACCGGCGGTCATCGCAGTATGGTTTCTCTATCAGCAAGAAACTCAGCGAGCAACAGCAGTTCAGCCTGACGAGCCAGACGCGCCGTAGCCTGACAACCGATGCCGTCACGACCGCGCAAAGTCAGACGCTCACGCTCAACCTGTGGCGCGGCAGCCTGCTCGAATACACGCGAACGTCGCAAATCAACAACAGCGTAGCGCAGGCTTCCAGCCTGCACCGCCTCGGCAGCCGATTAGAGCGGGAACAGGTGATGTTCCACCAGCCCTTCGGCAGAGCCACGAGACTCGTCCTGCGAGGGATGGCGGTAGCCAACAACCAAGAGAAAGATTACAGTCACGGCTTTTTCGTGGAGACCCAACAACGTTTGATGTCGCTACAAGTGGGACAGGAGGAACTGATGGGCGCGGACGGCAAATTCCAACCGGTCCATTTCCTGCGCCTGTCCGCGCAACCGCATAAGGCATTTGCCTTCGACTGGGGTCTTGCCGACCGCCGTGATCTCGCCAAGGACCCCGTTGTGCTGACCGACTGGAAACTGGAAAGCGCGTTAGGCGGCGTGAAGTTGACAGCGCACGCAGTGCGCAACAAACCTGTGGGGAATCCCAAAGCGTCCATCCTGCCGATGTTGTTGAGCGACGTGAATCCGGTGAGCGAACGCGCCTTCTCCGTGTCGCTGCCGCTCTTTGGCCGCTTCAACTTCTCCAGCACTTACACCGCCCAGGAGAATTTGCGCGCGGGCACGGCGGTGAACGGTTACACCTTCGCCCTCAGCGACAAGCCCGGCGGCATGATAGATGTTGCCGCTAAATACACTCTGGGCAAGCAATTTCCCAGAGCGGGCTGGCATGACTATGCCCTCTACGAACTCGACGCCCGCTACCGCCTCAGCAGCGGCTCCTTCATCGCCTTCACTGGGCGCACCCTCGCCCACGAAGACCCCGCAAAGAAGCATTACACTTTTGACTTGAGCCTCGGCTGGCGATGGTAGTTCTTCAGCCACCGTTGGCACAAGGTCACGCCCATCATCACACCGAGAGCGTTTGCCACCATGTCGCCCCACTCGCACGAGCGGTAAGCGAGTCGGCTCTGATACCATTCCATCAGTCCGCCGTAACCGACCCCTATCACCACTGAGGCAACGAAAGTCTGCCACTGCCCCCGTGCTGTCTCCCACAGCGTGCGGCACAGCAACGCGCCCAAGACGAGGTAAGCCAACGCATGACCGAGTTTGTCTCTCAACGGGAAAGAGAGCGTGGGCGGATGCGGGCTGCTGGACAGATAGAAGATAACGCCCATGTAGGCGAGGGTCAGGAGCCAGTAGAGCACGTTGTAGGAAAGTATGGGAGTGGAAGAGAATGAAGCGCTCCCACCCCCATACCCCCATCCTGTCCAAAGGTGGCGCCGTTGCTTACACCGTCTTCCCCCTCCCCTCGTGGGCGGGGGAAAG
>JANWYM010000568.1 GCA_025055355.1 Abditibacteriales bacterium | reverse complement strand
TCCGCCCTCGGACGTGCTGCGGCGCACTAACCGTCACCTGTTGCCCAAACTTCAGCAGCAACGGATGATGGTCACGATGCTCTACGGCATCCTCGACATCCGCGAACACACCCTGACGTTCTCCAATGCGGGACAGGGGTATCCGCTGCTCTGCTATAATGGAGAAAGTCAATATCTTGAAAACAGTGGCATCCCGCTGGGTGGGTTTGAGCAGCCGATGTATGACGATTGCACCATTCCCATTCCCCCTGATGCCACGCTCGTGCTTTACTCGGACGGCTTCATCGAGATGGTCGGAGCGAACGGGGAGTTATTGGGCTTCGACCGCTTTCAACAGATGGTGATACAATACGCCCACCTGCCCGTTCCGCAGATGGTTGAAAGGCTGCTTGACACAGCCATTCGGTTCGGAGACAAACGCTTTGAGCGCGACGATTTAACCCTTGTCATCATCAAACGAACAGGAGGAAGGTGATGGCGGTGTTAGAGCGATGCTCTCAGAGGATTTTAGTGGTGGACGACGACCCCTACGTAGCGATGGCCGTCCGCGCGCGTCTGGAGGCGGAGGGATACGAAGTCATCGTGGCAACCGACGGACGCGACGCGCTCATCAAAGTCTTTGACGAGCGCCAGGATTTAGTGGTGTTGGATGTGCTGCTGCCCTACGTCCGGGGGTTGCAGGTGTTGGCGTCCATCCGCCACGACCCAGAGTTGCGCGCGACGCCGGTGGTCATCCTGAGCGTGCTGAGTTCGCCGCAGGACATCGCCCGGGCGATGTGGGACGACCCCGACGTTTATCTGACCAAGCCCGCAGATAGTTACACCTACTGGCTGCACCCAGAGGAACTGGATGATTTGGTCGTTGTCGTGCGCCGACTGTTAAGCGTGCGCCCTGCGGCAGCAGAAGCTGCCTGCCAAGCGGTCAAGGACATTCCCGGAAGGGTTTCAGTATGAGTAAAGGATGGAAGGGTATGGTGGAAGTGCGTTTCCCCAGCGAATTGGGGATGGAGAAGTGCGTCATGGACATTGTAGGGACAGTGGCGCATTGTTTGGGCTTCCCCAACGGTCGCGTCGCTGACCTCAAGATGGCAGTCGGAGAGGCATGTCTGAACGCCATGGAGCACGGCAACCAATTCGACCGCCGTCGCCGCGTCATCGTGCGCCTATCGGCTAAGCGCAACGGATTGGAAGTCAGCGTCACAGATTCCGGTCAGGGTGGGTGGGACAAAGTCATCAACACGCCGCCTCCTGACCTGCAAGCCAAATTGTCGGGGGAATCGTCGCTGCGTGGATGGGGCATGTTCCTCATTCGCCATTTAGTCGACGAAGTCGAGTTTCTCAAATCCTCGAGCGGCGGGCATCAATTGCGCATGATGGTCTATCGGCAGCCCGGTCAGGAGGAGCAAGAGCATGTCAGAGGAACTATCCGTCACGATAAGACAAATCCCGGAAGTGACCGTCCTTGATCTCATCGGCAGCGTCACCAAATTCGCGGAAAAGACGCTGATGAAAGTCTATCGCGCAGCCAGCGACGCAGGCGCGCATAGGATTCTGTTGAACCTGTCCAAAGTCGACCACATCAACAGTTCTGGCATTGCCATTCTCATCAGCCTGGTCAGCGAGACGCAGAAGCGGTCCCAGCAGTTGGGCATCATCTGCCCGAACGAACATTTTCGCCGCGTGTTTCAGATTGTGGGCTTGCACCAATACGCGCCGCTGCACGCCAGTGAAGAGGAGGGGCTGGCAGCGATGGCGGCGGCACAGAAGCCGTAGCCAAACGGTGATGAGAGAAACAGTCGGGCAGAACTGGCTTGCTGCACCATGCTGACGTCGAACGGAGGGTGAGAAGGAGACCGATGGGCGACAACGCCGATGCGCTTATGGAACAACGGCTGCGCCAACTGGAAGCCGAGAACTGGCAACTGATGCGCCGCGTGCTGCAGTTGGAGATGCTGCTCGACGTTCTCAACGAAGTCAACGCGGGCGAGACGCTGCCCGCCACCTTGAGCAGCGTGCTGTCCGTTCTCATCGGCACGTTCGGGGCGCGCTGCGGGTTGGCGATCTGGCACGATGATGCAAATGCTGCCTGGCGCGTCGCCGCCAATCGGGGGGTGGACGACGCTTTCGTGGACGCGCTGCTGCAGCGGCTCCCGCGCCACCCGCAGTGCGACCACGCGGCAGACCTGACCTGTTGGGTCGAGCAAACGCTGCCCGTCTGCGCTTGCTTGCAGGGCAAACGTCAAGCGTTAGGGCTGGTGGCGCTGGGCGAAAAACTTACAGGTGAGCCGTTCAGCGCGGAAGACCACGCGATGGTCAAAGCGGCGATGCGCGAGGCGGCTACCGCCATCGAAAACAGCAAACTCCTCGAACTCTCCCACCTCAAAGACCGCTTTCTGCTTAACATCGCCCACAACCTGACCAACCCACTGTTCGGCATCGAAAGCATCGTGAAACTGCTGCTCAACGGTCAGCACGGAGACCTGACGCCCTCCCAGCGCGAGTGGTTGCTCAACGTTCAGTGCGGCGTCCAGCAGTTGCGCATGTTGGTGGACGACATTAACCAGTTGGCGCGCATCAACTTCGGGCGTCTGGAACTTCAGCGACAACCCTTGCAGATACGCGACGTCATCTGCCACACCGTTGCCGCCGCGCGAGCGCACGCCCAGTCGCGTCACATCACTTTGCGTGTCGACGCGCCGGACAACCTGCCGCTGGTGGAGGGCGATTTCAACTGTCTGTGTCAGATTCTCACCAACCTTCTCAGCAATGCCGTCAAGTACAGCCCCGACAAAAGCGAGGTCAAAATCACCGCGCGGCAGGACGCAGCGGAGTTAATCGTCAGCGTCAGCGACAAGGGCATAGGGATCAGGAAAGCCGACCAAAAGCGTCTGTTTCAGGACTTCTTCCGCGCCGACGACGCCCGCATCAAACGCATTGAAGGCACAGGCTTAGGGCTGTCTATCACCAAACGCCTCGTCGAACTGCACGGCGGGCGCATCTGGGCCGAAAGCGCGTTCCGCAAAGGCAGCACCTTCTCGTTCTCGCTGCCGCTCAACTCAGGGAATTAGTCAACAAGAGTGACAGAGTTTATCTCAGCGTTTTCAGACTCGTTCGCCAGTTGCGCTCAAACTCCTTGAGCGTGCTGCCCGTGACGCGCTGAAACGCCGCGTCAAACGAGCGGCAGGTTTTGACCGCCGCGAGCAACTGCGCCAACACGCGCTCGCCGTGCTGAGCAACGAGGTGTTCGATGAGGGAGTAGGCAAGCGGATGCCCC
>JANWYM010000567.1 GCA_025055355.1 Abditibacteriales bacterium | reverse complement strand
TGCTCAACGACTACCTCCATGAGATGGACGCGAAGTTTACCGAGATTCGCGGTCTCATCGCCAAGCACAAGCAGGCGGAGGTCTTAGAGTCCTACGCCAAACTCAAGCAGGCGTTTGAAGTCGGCGACGATTCGCAAGTGCTGGACGAGGTCACCCGCCGCATCAACGAGCGCATTGCCCGTGCGCAAGGTATGGTGGACGTCATCTCCAACGAACCCGCCGCGCAATTAGAGCAGGTGCGTCGCGCCTCGCTCAAGACCGAAGCGGAACAGGAATATGAAGAATATGCGCGGCAGTTGGGGCTGCTCGGCGCCAACACCGGCGGTGACAGCCAAAAATCGCTCCAACCTGCGCAGGAACGATACAAAGACAAAGACGAAACGCAACAGCAGCCACCAACCGAGACGATACGACGTTAAACACGAGGTCAACAGGTCACTGCCAATCCATGACGGTTGCAGAAGCCGATGGCGTCGCTATCCAAACCGAGATGAAGTCCGCCTATGCGGACTGAGCGCGTAACCTGCGCCGACGGGTTTTGCAGTGGCCTACCTTATTTCAATGGGGGTTTGCAGGTAGGCTCTAAGAGCCTATCCGAAAACTCCCCCTCCTGACCAAGGAGGGATCACAGGAGGTCAAAGTAAGCCGACAACCTTCTATGGTCCTCCTTGTGAGGGGGGACAGCAGGGTTTTGCGGATACGCTCTTATTGGCTCACGGATGCGCTCTGCGCCGCTTCCCACCGCGCCCGCAGATCCCGCACGATGGCTTCAATCTTCCGGTCATGCTCTGCCATCTTCCGGTTGCGCTCGCGGCGCTTCTGATGACCATGGATTTTGCGCTGTCTCGCTAAATGTTTACGGCGACCTTTGAATGCCATTGCTTCCTCCCTCCGAAAATAGACCGCCCCCACGGGCGGGCGACTCACCGGGAGGGCGAGGCTCCTGCCGAGACAAGTTCGGTTCGGTAGGAGCCTCGCCCTCCCGGTGGACTTGAGTAATGTCCCCTCTTGTCTAAGGCAACACGGAATACGCCTCACGCCTCATTTATCTCCACCACCTGTCCCGTCTGCGCCGAGCGCACGACGGCTTCCGTCAACTCCATGTATCGCAAGCCCTGCTCAAACGTCGGGTTGAGAGTATCCACCGCTTCCCCTCGCACTGCCGCGATGAAATCGGCTTCCACCGTCCAAGAGCGCTCCATCTCCGCAGGGACGGGCAGCACAGTCAACGTCTTCTCTCCGACCCGTGCGCCGAGCAGTTCGTCGCGGTCGAGGTTGTAAACGATGGTCCCTTCACTGCCATAGAACTCGAAGCGATTCTCCGGCGCGCACTGCGCGACGCCGCTGAAATGCAGCGTCGCCAGCGCACCGTTGCGCATCTCGCCGACGACGCCGAGCGTGTCCGCCGTCTCGACCGGCTTCATCTCGCCCGTCTTCGCGTCCCTGCGCTGCGGCGTATGAATCTGGCTCAACGCTACCACCCGTTTGAACGTGCCGAACCACCGATGCAGTGGCTCAACCCAGATGCCCAACGCCAGCGTGTTGACGCCCGACATCTCCGCGCTCTGCCGCCAGTGCAGCGGTGCATGGGGGTCGGCATAGGACGCATTGAACCCCGTCGCATGAACCGTGAGCAACCGCCCCAAATAACCGTCCGCAATCAGTTTCTTCAAAAACCTATCCACACGCATCCCCACGGGCGAGGGACAAAGCATCGTCACCAACGATGGCGCCTGCCGCGCCCGCTCCAGCATCTGCTGCGCCTCCGCCACGTTCCGCGCCATGCGCGCCTGACAGAAAACATGCTTGCCCGCCTCCAACGCGGCAACCGTCGCCGTCGCGTGCAGGATGGGCGGCGCGGCGATGAACACCGCGTCGAGGTCCGTCCGCTCCACTACCTTGCGCCAGTCCGTCTCCACCTCGGGAATACCGAACTCCCGCGCAAACTGTTCCACCGTCTCCCGCGTGCGGCTGCAAGCGACGACCACTTCCACGCCGGCTATCTTCTTCAACCCCGGCAGATGCCGCGACCGCGCGATGCCCCCCGCACCGATGATGCCAACCCGCACCTTCTGAGCCATCCGCACACCTCACGCTTTCGGGAACAGCGCCCAGTCCGTTCCCTCCGGTTTGCACCCTTCCAAATCATAATTCATCTCGCCTCTCATGACAAGGACAAGAAAAGAGCCTCCCCACCAAGGAACCTGCGACGCCGTTGCAGAAGCGTCGCGGACTTCTTGGCGAGGAGGCTCCAAAAATCGTCTTTTCCTCTTGACGCCTCCCCCGCCCTTCCGTTATAATGAGAGGCGCGCCGAGGTGGCGGAACTGGCAGACGCGGCGGACTCAAAATCCGCTGGGGCTCACCCCCCGTGTGGGTTCGATTCCCTCCCTCGGCACCACTGCCATGCATCCCCACCGCAGTTAGCGACTATTGACCGCCACCATCGCTTTTCAATTCCTCGAAGGAACATCTCCTCTTTCAACCTTCGCTCATTCCTGCCACGCGTTTCAATTCCCCGAAGGGACATCTCTTCTTTCAACGGGCGAGGTTATTGCGCGGGCGGAGGGCGGCAAGATACGTTTCAATTCCCCGAAGGGACATCTCTTCTTTCAACGTAGAGAACGCACTGGAGAACGGCGAGACGCCCGTCCGTTTCAATTCCCCGAAGGGACATCTCTTCTTTCAACGGGATTAAAAGTAGATCTGCACCTAACCCCGTATGTATAGTTTCAATTCCCCGAAGGGACATCTCTTCTTTCAACGTTGTGCGCCTCTTCGGGCGCGTCCTACGTCCGAAACGTTTCAATTCCCCGAAGGGACATCTCTTCTTTCAACCTTGCTTCAACCCCCAGACGGGTGCGCACAACCCGCAGGTTTCAATTCCCCGAAGGGACATCTCTTCTTTCAACGGTGGACGGCTCTTCGAGCAGGCTTTCGGTGCTTGCCGTCGTTTCAATTCCCCGAAGGGACATCTCTTCTTTCAACTCTCCCATGCCGGAAGGCATCCGCCGCAACCGCCTCTACGTTTCAATTCCCCGAAGGGACATCTCTTCTTTCAACCGGTTGCGCCTTGCCCTCGCCTCGCGGAGGTGTGGCATGTTTCAATTCCCCGAAGGGACATCTCTTCTTTCAACGCCGCAGCACAAGGGCGCGGTCTGGGGTAGGGACGAGAAGGTTTCAATTCCCCGAAGGGACATCTCTTCTTTCAACGGGATGGTTTGCTGTCGCTGTGTGCGGGGCAGAACCCGTTTCAATTCCCCGAAGGGACATCTCTTCTT
>JANWYM010000566.1 GCA_025055355.1 Abditibacteriales bacterium | reverse complement strand
TCAGCGGCTCCTGCTGCGCGATGAAGTTCACCTCGCTCAGCGTCGCCCCCCGCCCGTGCAGGTTGACATCCAGCCGCCACCGCTCTTTCCCCTTGAAGTCATAATGGCTTGGCACTATCAACCCATAAGGCTGCACCGAGCCATCAATTCTCGACCGGAAGCCGCGCACGACGCGCCCGGTCTGCCTAATCCAGAACGGCTGCCGTGCCCGAAGAGCCTGCGCCCGTTCCAAGCCTCTCTCCAGCAGGGCGAGAGCCTTCGGCACTTCGTCCGCCTGAAAGAACTCCTCATTCTCCAGCGCGTATTGCACCGCCTTCAAATAAATCTCGACGTCGGGCAACAACTCCGCCTTCTGTTTCCGCAGCGCCTCCACCGCCGCCTGCAACGCCTCCATCCGCGTCGCCAGTTTTTCCCGCTCCTCCGCCGTTGGCTGATACCGCTGCGGTGGACTCTGCCCCGCGAGGACGACACCCACCCCCGCGCAGCCCACGACCAGAAAAAAGACGCTCAGAGTGCGCATGGTTCATCCCTTGACAATGACAGCGTGATGATAGGGGGTATGCTATCACAGCCGTCGCGTGGGGTCAAGATTTTCCGGCGGGACGTATTGACACCTTCCCCTCATCTGAGTAAAATTAAGGGCGGTCTGTGCGGCCCCGTCGTCTAGCGGTCAGGACACCGGTCTTTCAAGCCGGCAGCACGGGTTCGACTCCCGTCGGGGCTACCAAACGAATGAAACCCTCGTCCTCTGGGGTAGTTTGGGAGCCAGGCGACTCCATGCGTCCGCTGGCGTCACTCCCGCGTGTGGCGCGGGCTTCCCCTTCTTGCTGCCGCATCTCGTTCATCAGGCGGACGACTTCGTGGAGGTCCTCGTCGGGGAGCGTGGCGGCTTCGGTGACGAGTTGATGGACGCATTGCTCCATGTCATCTTTCGGGATGAGGGAGGATGAGCCGCAAGCAACCTGCCCTGCGGAGCGGAAGTTACCACAGATGTAGTCACTGACCCTACGCTTGTTTTTGTTCCAGAGGTGGTCAATCATTTCCGCGACGCTGGGTTGTGTAGATGTGTCAGTCATTGTCGCTGCTCAGCCTCCTCCCTCTTCTTCCCTCTCTTCCGTGGCTCCCATTCAGTCTCGGAAAAAAAACCAAAAATTCGAGGCGAAATTTCCGTTTCGCCGCACCCATGAAGCGGGTATAACTTGCGTGGCTACAGAAGGGATGACGACGATGCGCAAGGGATGGCGCATGAGAGGGGATGGATGTGAAGCATCAGTGGCAGGCACTAACATGGATTGTATCTCTATCGCTTTTGCTACTCGCTGGAGGTATCATCGGAGCGCAGAACGAAGGCGGCAAAAAGCAAGTTCAAACGGGCATCAAAACTTCAGAGGACCTCATCGAGGAAGCCTTCCGGGCGGGTAAGATTGACTACGAAACCCGCGTGTTGCAGCACGTTTACGCGCGGCGGCATCCGAATTTGCTCGACCCGCGTTTTCGTTCCTCAGTCCGGCGGGTGCGGCGATGCCTATCGGATTTCTATCACGACGTGAAAGCCAACTGGCGGCGTCTCAGCCCCAAGGCGCAGGCGGTGCTGCGGCAATCGGTGCGCCGCCCAACCACGTTCTTCTCTGGCGAACTGTATCCCCGTAACGCGCAGATGTTTTCTTACAACAGCCCCGGCGGGCGTTTCAAAATCTGGTACGTCACGACGGGACAGGACGCGCCCGACTTGACCGATAACAACCGCAACAACGTGCCAGACTACGTGGAGCGGATGGCGGCAACCTTCGATTACGTTTATCAGTTCATCGTTGGCACGATGGCGTATCGTCCCCCTGCGCCCGACTATCCCCCGCCGCCTGGCGTGGATCACGATGCGGGTGGCGATGATCGCTTTGATGTTTACATCGGTGATATCATCAACAAGGACTTCGCTTTGGGTGAGGAGATCCCTGAAGGGGACCTCGATGGCGGTAAGCGTTCGACGGCGTATCTGCTGATGGATAACGATTTCAGGAACAGCGGCTTTTCTACGCCGATCCCTCAACTGATCGAGTTGACCGCCGCCCACGAGTTCCACCACGCCGTTCAGGATAATTACGATGCCAAGGATCAGTTTAACCCCGATGGTTTGCAGAACTTCTGGTATTACGAGGCGACTTCTTCGTGGATAGAGAACCAGGTCTATCCCAACCATCAAAAGGCTTACATCGAGCGGCTGCCGACGTGGTTTCGTTTTCCTGAGTTGCCGCTGGATTTTTGGGACCCGTTCAGCAACCAGTTCGGTGACCACGGTAACGGTTCGGCAATCTTCAATTATTTCTTGCGCGATCGGTATGGCTCGGACGTCGTGCGGCAGGTGTGGGAGACACTCGCCTACCGCCCCGGCGCGCCTGACCTGACCAACATTCAGGCGATTGATACCGTGTTGCGGGCGCGCGGTTCGAACTTGGCTCAGGGTCTGCTGGATTTCTGGACGTGGAACTATTTGACGGGTCCGCGCAGCGATGGTCAGCATTACCGCGATGGTAGCCTGTATCCTGAGGTGTATATTGATGCTTCGCAGGTTCACTCCAACTACCCGGCAAGCAGCCCGACGACGCTGTTCTATCCGCCCGACCACTTCGGTAGCAATTACGTGCAGTTTAATAACCCCAGCGGCAGTCGTGGGACGCTCAACGTCAACTTCGATGGGCAGGACGGGGTGCTGTGGGTGGTGCGGCTCATCGCTTTGCGGAGCGGGACGCAGAACGTCTTCGATTTCGTGAACGCCACGCCGGACTCGTTCGGTCGGGCGTCGCTCTCGCTCCCCAACTGGCAGAATTACAGCCGCGCGGTGATGGTGGTGGGCGTGGCGACGGCGTCGGGGAATAATTTCCGCTACACTTACTCGGCGCAAGTTGATGGCGGCGCGCCGACGAACGGAACGCTGTCCTTTAACTTCCTCAACGGCTGGAACATTGTAGGCGTGCCTTTTATCCTCGGCGATAGGGACCCGGTGACATGGTTCGGTTCCTCCTTGCGCTTCGTGGCGTGGGACCCGACGCTCAACGGCAATCAAGGAGGGTATCGGTTCTACTCAGGTCCGAACAGCATCCAGTTGACGCCGGGGGTGGGCTACTTCGTCAGGTCGGAGGGGAGTCGGCAGGTGACGATCCATAACCAGCCGATTGCGGACCCGACACAGCCGTTCGCTGTTCCGCTGCGGGTGCGGAACTGGATTTTAATCGCCAACCCCTTCCTGCAAGCCGTCAACTGGGATGTGGACAGCATCCTCTACGCC
>JANWYM010000565.1 GCA_025055355.1 Abditibacteriales bacterium | reverse complement strand
TCATCTGCGCCTGAATTTCAATCGTTTTCTCGGTGGGGTCATCGTGGGGTTCCACCCGCGCCCGCAGAAACGGCGTCTCCTGCGTCCACGCCGCGATGCGAACCCGCGTCAGCCCATGCACAAGCACATGCACGACGCCCTCCGGTGTGCGCTGCATCTGCAAAATGACCGCTGCGGTGCCCATACCGTAGAGGTCGTCGGGGCGCGGCGTCCCCACCTCCCCCGCGCGCTGCAGCACCAGCCCCAGCACGCGGTTGCCCGCCGCTGCCGCGTTCACCGCCGCCACCGACGCCTCCCGCTGGATCACCAGCGGCGTGACCATGAACGGATAAATCACCACGTTCACCAGCGGCACGATGGGCAGTTCGGGGGAAATTTCTATCTTTGGAGTTGGGATATTCACGAGAGTAATGGTTGATGGTTGATGGTCCATGGTCAATCGCACCATCAACCCTTAACCATGAACCATTCAACGCATTTCCACCTTAATCGCCCTCACCGCCGGCTGCGGCGCTTTGCGGAGGACGACCTCGAGGAAGCCGTTCTGATACCTCGCTTGGCACTGGTCGGGATCAACGGGGCTATGAATGCGCACCGCGCGCTCAAACGGTCCGTAGGGGATCTCGACCTGCTGACACCATCGCCGCTGGTCGCTGGGCGGATGCTCCCGATAGCCGCTGACGGTTAAGTATCCGTCGTGATAGATGAGTTGCACGTCCTCGCGCCGCACGCCGGGCAGTTCGATGGTGACGATGACTTCCTCTTCCGTCTCGCACACATCCACCAGCGGACGCCACACCACATCCCGCGCCCGCACGACCGGCGCCCTCTCCCCCAAGAAACCGTCAATGAATCGGTCCATCGCCTGCTGCATCGCCATCATATCGTCCCATATCTCAAAAGGATCCCGCCGCATAATGACCCCTCCTCCGACGCAGAATGCGCCACCTATGTGTTCAGGGGTTATGATAGCAGAGAAAAGGGAGCGGAGTCAAGGGAGATGGAAGGGGCGTGGGAAAGTCTCATCTCGGCACCCGCGCCCGGCTCACGCCCTGGTCCGTTCCGATCCACAAGCGTCAGAAAAAGTCAAAAGCGCGGCTTTGAACCTTTCGCCCGTCTCAGCCGTTTAACTGAGTGTAACCAAACTCTCCCCGCACAAGGAGAAGGTCGTGTCAGCGGTGCCGCAACAGTGGGTCGCAGGTTGGGGCGCGTCCGCGGTGCGTGAGCCGGCCGCGGCGCGGGCGGACGCGGAGGCGCAGCGCGACGACTGGCTGATGCAGCAGTTGGGTCGGGGTGCGCCGCACGCATTGGATGAACTCGTGCGGCGTTACCATCAGCGCGTGTTCGCGTTCGCGGCGCGATTGCTCGGCAGCGTGGAGGCGGCGGAGGACGTCACCCAGGAGACGTTTCTGCGCGTGCTGGAACGTGCCCCCCGCTACGCGCCCAAGGGAAAGTTTGCCGTTTGGTTGTTGACCATCGCCGCCAATCTCTGCAAGGACTACCGCAAGCAACAGCGGCGGCGGGCGGAAACGTCGCTGGACGCTCTGGAGGGGACGGAAGCGGACGTTGTAGATGTGGAGGAAGAAGCGGCGCGACGGCTTCTCTTCCGAAGAGTCTGCGAAGCGGGGGCGCAACTGTCGCACGAGCACTGGACGGCGGTGGTGTTGAAGCACTACGAAGGTTTCGGCTACGACGACATTGCCAGAGTCATGGGCTGCTCCGTCGGCACAGCGAAATCGCGGGTGCATTACGGGCTGAAGCGGCTGCGGGAGTTGTTGGGAGCGGAAGATGAAATGCAATAAGATCTCAAACCACCTTGTCGCCTACGCGCTGGACGAACTACCGCCGCGCGAGCGACAGCGGACACAGGAGCACCTTGCCGCCTGCGCGTCCTGCCGGGCGAGGCTGCACGCGCAGGAGCGAACGCTCGCCGCCCTCAGCCACGCGCCTGCGCCCACGCCAACGCCGGAGATGCAGCGCGACTTGCTCCGCAGGTTGCATCAGCGACAGGCGGAGATTTTAGAAGCGCGACGGCGGAAACAGGAGCGATGGGAAACCGTGCTGTTTGGCGTGACGGCGGCGGGCGTGTCGTCCGCCGTTACCTTCGCAGGGTTTACCCACGTGCGCGTGCTGCTACCGTTGCTTGTGGTGCTGTTCCTTCTCGGCGGGGTGACGGGCGGGTTGCTGCTGGCGATGCTCGCGGGGCGTCCGCGACGTTCGGAGGGTGAACCATGAGGGGTCTCTTGCGGCGGATCACCTTCAAGAAAATCGTAGGAGGTTTGGCGGTCGGGTTTGTAGGAATTTTTTTCCTCTCCATCATCGCTCTCTTCGCAATGTGGTGGGGTCCCCCTCTGCAATCTGTCGACCGACTCCTGCCGCAATTGGAGCCGCTGCGGGACACGCTGCGCCGACGCGGTCCACAATCCACTTCCTACCGGGAACTGGAGTCTTACGCTGCTGGCACCATCGCGCGCGCCATTCTCGTCACCGACAAGCACGGGGTGATTGTGAAGGCCTATCCGCGTCCTCACTTTTTCATCGGGCAAAGCCTTTCCTTGACCCTTCCCTTAGATAGGGCGAAGAATCAGGTCGTTGACTTGACGTCGCGGGCGGGTGTGGGGTATGTCAATGGCGTTCGCGCCTACGAACTTGTCAACAACGATGACAAATTAATGGGATACATCTTCGTTGGCTATGACACTTATGCCTACTACTCCCGAACGCGACAATGGGAAGAGGTTCTTGTCCCCGTAGCGTGCTTCGCCTTCGGAATCTACTGGCTACTGGTTGCCCTGTGGGTGTTCGCCGACGCACTGGCGAACCGCCAGCGGGCGTTGTTGTGGGGAGCGTTTGCGCTGTTCACCAACCTGATAGGCTTGCTGATTTATCTACTGGTCAAGTCCACCACGCCGCGCCTCTGCCCGCGCTGCCATCGGACGATGGAGGAACATTTCAATGCCTGCCCTTACTGCGGTCCCATCCGCACGCGCCTGTGCGAAAAGTGTGGCTCATCCGTGCAGAGCGACTGGAACTTCTGCCCCGTCTGCCAGATGCCCCTCCTGGACAAAGCGGACGTTCCTGAGATGACTGGCGGATAAGTCAGGTGCAACCGTAGGGCAAGAAATCCTTCGTCAGCGCCTCAGGGGGAGGCACGCCGAATGAAAATCGTCCTCGTCCTCGTCGTCGTCCGCGTCCTCGGGGGGGGGGGGGGTTTGGGGGGGGGGAGGGGGGGGAGGGAGAGGGGGGGGGGGGTTTTAAATTTAAGAAGGGGTGAGAAAAGAGGGGGTA
>JANWYM010000564.1 GCA_025055355.1 Abditibacteriales bacterium | reverse complement strand
GGCTCGCTCGGGGGCACGTGCCGCACCGTCTGCGGCGTCAGCGTCTGGCTCAACTTCTCCTGATCCACTCGCGGCACGCTCAACAACCGATACCAGGCGCTCCCAGCGCCCCTCACACAGCCCTGCCTCGCCTTCGACGGGTTGCAGCGTCACTGTGTCGGTGAGTTGAATTTTACCAGTTTCCTGCACGAAGGCAAAACGGACGACCGCGCCCGCCAGCGACGCCTCGTTGGTCTCCACTGCCACGACGGTCGTGCCTGCCATGGTCTGGCGCAGCGTCGCCCGCAGTCTGCCGTCAGTGGACTCGTAGACGTGCGGCCCGCAGATGACATCTTGACCTACTTTTGGGGCGGCAGCGAGTGCGAGCGCCGAGGTGAGGAACGGAACCGGCGCCGCGCTGCGCCCGAACTGGGCGGAGGTGGACAGGCGGTAATCGCCCGGCGGCAAGTCGGGGATAATCCCTTGCCCGCGCCCGTTCAGGAAGCATAGCCACGCATCGCCCCTGTTTTGCGGTTCCACAAACACAGGCAGCCCCTCCCAGTCCACCCGCCGATGCCCGAAGGCGTAGCAGGTGATGAGCAGACGGATGGTCTCGTTGCCTTCATTCCAGCGCGGGTCTACAAGGACGGCGACGTGCTTGCCCTCAGCAAACGCCCCGCGATTCGCGTGGAAGTGTATCTGCCGCAGGAACCGGGCGGCTTCCTCGATGACCTCCCGCCCTCTGAGAATCTTCGGTGGTTCATTGTTCTTCACTCTCTTCAACATGGTCGTTCACCCCCTCGATTTCAGTTTCTTCCGCTCCCTCTCCCCCTTCGTCCTTCTCACCTTCCAGCCACTCGCGTCGCTGAAGTTCCTCCAGCGATTCAACTTGGTTGAAGGTGCGCACCCAGACGATGGTAGGGCGCTGCGGATTTGACTCTTGGCACAGCGGGGATTGAGGCGCCGCGTAGAGGTTGCCGCACTTTTTGCAGCGAAAGCGCGCCTCCCGCTCGTAAATCGGTGGATTCACGCCTACCAGAATCAATCGGTCGTGCGTTACCTTGCGCGTCGTCTGCGGGTCGAAAGCGTGCCTACACTGAGGGCACTGGGCCCCTTCGTATTCGATGCCGCAATCAGCACACACTTTGTATTCTATTGGAGCCTGCCGCAGTCTTGCCATTTACCATCCCTCCTGTGCCAGCAACGGGAAATACATCCCCTGCACGAACGAACCGGTTACGATTTGCCGCAATCGAGCATGATTGCGGTTTTGCGGCGGTGGTCCCTTGACCGCCGACGCTACGAAAGCCCACAGTTCCATCTGCGTTGGGTCCCACGCCTCCAACCGATGTCGTCCAGAGCAGTGGACGTTGCCGCGGGAGCATTCCCAAATCCTCAAGGTGGCAGGACCGGCAATGGTCGCAGTTTCTCCAACGCGAAGCCGAACCTCCTCCCTCTGCTTGTTCCATGTCACTACGGTGCGTGCCTCATCGTCTCGCGCCGTGACAATGACCTTGGCCCCATTAGCGAGCAGGACAACACCCTGCGATACTCTCAACTCTGATTGCGTGACCGTGAACACCGCCTTCGCGCCGGGCGGGACGGACTGCTCGTAGTTCTGGCTGGACACTCTAAGTTCCGTCCCGTCGTCGGTGCACGTGATGCTCATGGTCTCCTCCTGATCCAAGTGTAGTGGGCTCTCTGGATGCTTGAGCCGCATCGCCAGCAGATGGGCGTCAGAGCGAACGTCCCTGTCTTGTGGAAAGCCTACCACATGGCTCGCCAGCCAGCGATTGGATTGGTTCACCGCTGGCTCCAAGGCGCGCACCAACCCTCGCACCGCCTCTCCCCATTGGTGCTCCCAGCCTCCATTGCCTTCCTGCACCGTGCGCCACTTACCGCAGCCGTAGGCGATGGCGAACTCCATGACGCGCTCCAGCCGCTTCTGCGCGTCTGGCACCGACCGCTGCAGGATGTTCAGCAGTTCTTCGCGCATGTCAGAGGGCGGGATGCCCGCGAACTCTGGCCCGAGCACGCACATCGCCGTCACCGCGCGCAGGTCGTCATCCGCCACGCCAGCAAGCGATAGCCTGCTTTTTACCTGCTCAACCAACTTGTCAAAATGCTTCGGGTTGCCGATGTCGAACCCATGCACCGCCCCGCTGCGGAGGTAACCCTCCACGTGCTGCTGCACCGTCCGCGCTTCATCATCCGTCATACACATCACCCCTTGTTGGTGTAGTGGCTTGAGATGGTCACGTTTTGAGCAGGTTGCAAAAAGAGATTTTTGAGCAAGCGGCTCTACCCTTTGACTTCGTTCACCGCTCCCGGCGGGCGTTTGCCGTCCAGAGCGGCGAGGATGTTGTCCATCGCTTGCAGAATCATGCGGCGATACGATTCCGCGGAGATGCCCGCGATGTGCGGCGTGACGAGGACTTTTGGGTGCGTGCGCAACGGGTGGTCGGCAGGCAGCGGTTCCTGCTCGAAAACGTCCAGCGCTGCGCCCGCGAGCCGCTCCGCGTTGAGCGCGTCCAGCAGCGCCCGCTCGTCCACGATGCCGCCGCGCGCGGTGTTGATGAGATATGCCGACGGTTTCATCCAGCGCAGCGTTTCCGCGTTGAGGAGGTTGGTCGTTTCGGGCAACTTCGGGGCGTGAAGGGTCACGATGTCCGACTGCGATAGCAGTTCGCGTAAGCCGACGTAGCGCAACCCTACCGCCTGTGCAAACGCCGCGTCCTCCACCGCGTCGTAGCCCAACACGGTCATCTCGAACGCTCGCGCTATCTGCGCCACGCGCTTGCCGATGCGCCCGACGCCGATGATGCCCAGTGTTTTGCCCGTGACCTCCGGGGGGAGTAATCGCTCCCAGCCGCCGCCGCGCACGGAGTTGAGGTGCGCCTCCAACTGCCGCGACAGGGCGAGAATGAGCATCCACGTCGCCTCCGCCACCGTGCGGTCATTCGCGCCGGGCGTGATGGTCACCCACACCCCGTACCGCGTCGCTGCCTCCACATCAATCGCGTCGTAGCCCACTCCCGCGCGGGCGATGATGCGCAGCATGGGACAGGACGCAAACACGCGCTCCGTGTAGGGCTCCGAAGCCGCCACTACCGCCACAGCGCCATGCAGGTATTCAATCCGCTCGTCCTCTGTCGTCAGCAGGATGTCCTTGGGCGCGAGGACGATTTCAAGGTCGCGCTCCTCCCACGCGCCGTGATACGTCTGCCACTGCGCGACGGCAAGCGGCGGGGTGATGAGAACTCTGTGAGACAAAGCAAACCTCCCTATTGCGTCTCGCGTCTTGGTTCACCC
>JANWYM010000563.1 GCA_025055355.1 Abditibacteriales bacterium | reverse complement strand
AGGGGGTTGTTGGCTGGCTCTGGACCTCCCCCGACCCCGCCTTGGTAAGGGGGGGAGAGTTTTCGGATAGGCTCTAAGGAGGTTGAGTTCGATGTTCATACATAAGAACCTTACATTCCTTCTGACCCTTACTGCCCTGCTGCTCACGCCCGCGCTAACACGGACGCCCGCCGCCTTCGCGCAGCGCGGCGGCAGGAACCCCGCTCCCTCTGCCGACCAAGTGGTGCGGCAATATCTGGAGGCGTGGGCGAAGAAAGACTTCGACACGATGTATAGCCTGACGACGAAGGAGGGGCAGCGGCAGATTGCGAAGGAGGAGTTCATCCGACTTTTCTCCCAGCCCTACGAACGGGTATCCGACCTCGAACTGCTGGCGATGAGCAGTCTTGCCAAGGACATCCGTCTTGTCGCCCTCTATCCGCCGAGGATTGAAGGGGAGATAGCCGCTGTCCCCTTCACCGTTGAACAACTTCTGCCTGATAATGATCTTCCCGGTATCTCATCCCCACCTATGCGACGCTTGCAACGTGCCACCGCCTACGCGGTCGTGGAGGACAACCAGTGGCGGCTGCCGATGTATTTTGACGAGCAGGGAAGAACATGGCACCTGCCGCCGACTGCGAAGCCGCCGGGGATAGATGGGATGATGCCCGGCATGGGCGGCGTGGGAATACCCGGTATGCCTGGTATGCCCGCCATGCCCGGCGGGAGTGGCGTAGGACTCGCAGGATTGCCGCCACATATACGCTCCGTCCTCATTCCCATTCAGCACGTTGACGTGACCCAGATTGCCGCCTTATTCGGCGTGAGTGGGGTGCCGATGGGCGGTATGAGCAGGGTGCCGAGGATGCCCGGTATGCCGGAAATGCTCGCCATGGGCGGCATGGGCTCAGGCAGTTTGGGCGGTCCTGTTAGTCCTCCGCCCAGAGTGACGAAGGGGACGCAAGATAAAGTCAGCGTGGATTTCGTCAATAGCGATATTAGAGAGGTCATTGATTTGCTGTTCAAAACAAAGCCCGGCACGAACTACGTCATTAAAGAGGGTGTGCAAGGAGTTGTGACCCTCAAACTGAACAATGTGGACTGGGATACCGTCCTCAAGTTCGCTCTGGAGAAAGTGAAAGCCCGAGCGCGCAAGGATGAGAGTGGCATCTTCATCATCGAACCTGACCCCAAGTTTCAGCAGGGACTGGCGCCGCCCGCAGGAGGCATACCAGCGATGGGCGCGATACCTTCCCGTCCAGAATCGCCCGCTCCGTTTGCTATCGGCTCTTTGACGTTGCCTGACGGCATTGCAAACATCATCGCCCTCCCCACGCAGAACGCGCTGTTAGTGCAAGGCACGGAGCAAGGCATCGAGGAGTTGCGCGAACTCATCGCGCAGATAGACGTGCCACCGCAGCAAATCGCGCTGGAGGTCATGCTGTTAGAGATGGCGCTGGAGGATTTGAAAGAACTCAATCCATCCCATCAAACTTCCAACGTCCTCACGCCCCAACAGGTGCGCGCGGCGTTGCAGCGGTTGGGCAGCAAGGTGAAAGTGTTAGCCAAACCCCAGGTCACCACCCTCAATGGCATCCCCGCTGAGGTGTCCGCTATCGCGCAGATGCCAGGGACCGGGCGCATGACAGAGGGCACTCGTCTTTCGTTCACCCCGCGTTCTAATCAAGATAGCACAATCACCCTCCATATCCGCATCGAGGTTTTCAGACCCAGCGGACAAAACACAGTGTCCAGCACCGCGACGGTGCCCAACGGCACGGCGGCTGTCATCAGCGGCTTGCCGAAAGATGGCAACAAGGTCTTGACCGTCATCGTCATACCGCGCATCGGTTAAGCCTGCGGAATCCCTCCCTGTTCGGTGAGGAGGAGTAATAACCCTCTGACAAGGGAACAATCGTCTGTTCTCGCGTCGTCTGCCGTCGCGACAGCGGCGCTCGTCGGGCTGGAAGCGTTCGCAAAAATCGGTCAGAGCATCATCAACCTCGTCACCGTGCGTGAGGCGTTGAAGCCGAAGAACGTCGAGCCGTATACCGTCGAACAGGATCAACGGTGCGCACGCCGAAGGAAAGTATCACGATGAGCCGCACCTCCATCGAGGAGCAGTTGGGATTGTATCGGCGCAGGCGGGTTGTTCACGGATGGCACGGGTTACACGGGTTCATATAGCGTGTAGAGGAGGTCATCTGTGAACAGCCCTCCACTCTGCTTACCGCCTGACGAACTTCCGCTTCTGCCGCATGAAGCCCTGATCCACACGGTTCTCGTCGAAGCGCCAGAGCCAGTTTTTGCCACGTTGCCGGGCGTAGAAGCAGTGGTAGCCGCTGAGAATGGACGCCAGCAGCCGCTTGGCGGTGCGGCGCACCACGTTCATTTCCGACCAGAGGGTGATGAACTCCACCCCGCTGTGATGCTCCTGCATCAGTTCTTGCAGAATCTCGAACACGGGCATGGAGGCGTTTTCGGCACGCTCGGCGAGCGATTGCAGGTCCTTGAGACGGTTGGGGTCAATGTAGGCGGGGGAGTTGCGCGTATCAATCGAGCGGATGATGTAGCGGTCAGGGTCGTCCGTTCTCTCCACCGTGAAGATGCTGCCCGCCGGCGTCAGGCGTGTATTATACCAGTCCTTGAAGCCATACAACAGCCCGGTCTCGCGGTTGAGCCAGACGGGGATCTCGCCGTAGGCGTCATCCACGAACACGAGCCGGGCGATGTTCACGTCGGGCGGGAAGAACTCCTCGTCCATCTTACGCAACTTCATAGTGCCTGCTTTGAAGTGATGGTATAGCACGGTGTAGGTCAAGCGGTCACCAGTCATTTTGGTTTTCGTGAGCCGCTCCACTTCGGCTTCCTCGCCGATGTCTTCCCACTCGGGAGCGCGCACGATAGCTGGTAGGTCGCCGTCCAGACCGTCGTCCGTCAGCAGCACGTCAATCGGTTCATCCTCCAAGGTGCGCAGATCAAGGTGAATGGGCGTCAGCAGGATGGGAACGTCGTGAATCTGGGGCGGAATCAGTTCACGCAGGAACCAGCGGTCTTTGCCGACGGGGGTAAATTCGCGGTCGCTGCGCATCTCCTCCGCCAAGGCGTGCAGCGTCGGCACAAACGCTTTATCGTCAGGGGACATCTCGAAGAGGTCGGTCATCACGAACGCCAGCGACACCGGCGATTGCGTCTGGCGCATGTAGCGTTTGATTTCTTCCAATTCTTCGGGACGCAGGCGCGCCATCTCCTCGCGCGCCACGCGACGGCGCAGAAGGGCGTCAATGTCGGCGACGGAGACCTCCTCACC
>JANWYM010000562.1 GCA_025055355.1 Abditibacteriales bacterium | reverse complement strand
CGTATGAAGCAAAACGACTCCAAGCCCTGCCTCATGAGGCGATTTTAGATACGCCCTCGGAAGAGGCGTTTGATGATATTGCCCTCTTAGCCGCGCAGGTCTGTCACACACCCATTGCGCTGGTCAACTTGGTGGACGGAAAGCGGCATTGGTTTCAGTCTCAAGTCGGTGTGACGGTTGAGCAGGTGCCACCCGACAGCGGGTTTTGTTCTTTCGTCCTGTCGCAGCGGGAGGTGCTGGTGATTGCCGACATGCTGGCGGACGAACGCTTCGCGCACGACCCGCTGGTCACCTCCGATCCCTATCTTCGGTTCTACGCTGGGGTGCCACTCATTGCGTCCAGCGGTCACGTGGTTGGCGCGCTGTGCGTCGCCGACACCGCGCCCCGCGACCTCGACGCTGCCCAGCGAGCCGCGTTGCAGGCGTTAGCACGACAAGCGGTCGCTCAACTTGAACTGCGACGGCGCACCGCGGACGTGGAGCGCCCCGCGCCATCGTCGCAGCAGAGCGAGGAACTATTCCGTCAATTGGCGGAGAATATTCGCGACGTCTTCTTCGTTTCCACACCCACCGAGCAGATGGTTTACATCAGCCCCATGTATGAAGAGATCTGGGGACGCTCGTGCGAGAGCCTTTACGAAAACCCTTGGTCTTGGACGGACGCCATTCATCCGGGGGACCGTCTGCGGATTGCTGAGAGCATCAAACGGTTCGACCAGGAAGGGCAGTTCGACGAGGAGTTTCGCATCGTGCGCCCCGATGGCGCTGTGCGCTGGGTGCGGGCACGCGCGTTCGCGCTGCGGGATGAGACGGGTGATGTTTACCGCATCGTGGGTGTGGCGCAGGACGTCACCGAACGTAAACAGACCGAAGACGCCCTCAAGCAAATGACCTATCAACTACAAACCCTCTCCCGTCGCCTGCTGGAGGCGCAGGAAGTGGAGCGTCGTCGCATCGCGCGGGAGTTACACGACGAGTTGGGACAGTCGCTCACCGCTGTCAAAATCATCCTGCAAACCGCTCAGCGGCTCGCCAATGTCGAGCCACTGGCGGGGTGGCTCGACGAAGGGATCAACGTCGTCAGCCGCACCTTGCAACAGGTGCGCGACCTCTCACTCGACTTGCGCCCTTCCATACTGGACGACCTCGGCTTGGTCGCCGCCCTGCGCTGGTATGTCGACCGCACGGCGCAGCGGACGGGTTTGATCATTAGATTCGTCGCCGATCCCGTCAACGGACGCCTGCCACCGGACGTCGAAACTGCCAGTTTCCGCGTGGCGCAGGAAGCGTTGACCAACGTGGCGCGGCACGCCCACGCCAAGAAAGTTACGGTGAAAGTGCGGCAGCGCGACGGCGAACTGCACCTCACTATCAGCGACGACGGCATCGGGTTTGATGTAGAGGCAGCGCAGCAGCGCGCAGCACAGGGGGAGAGTTTGGGGCTGCTGGGGATGCAGGAACGCGTCTCGTTAGTCGGCGGGCGGCTGACGATCCAATCCACGCCGCAGGGCGGAACAACGGTGCAGGTGGTAGTGCCGACGCGTCGGCAGGGTAGCGGGTTAGCACGTTAGCACGTTGGCACGTTAGCACGTTGGCACGTTGGCAGGTTGGAACGTTCAACATTCCAACGTCCCAACGTTCCAACGTTCTAACGTTCCAACGTTCCGACGTGCCGACGTGCTAACGTGCTAACGCGTCACCGTCTGCCAGAATCTCATGCCGCTCGCGTACTTTTGAAATCATCGCCGTGCCGATGGCGAGGTAGAAGGGAATCGTCCAGAACACCGTGCGGTAGCCGAAGTGATGTCCAATCACGCCACCACAAGTGAGGACAATCGCCTGCGGCACGGTGAAAGCGATGTGAAAAACTGCCATGTATTTCGCCTCTTTGCCGGGCGGCATCAGGTTAGTGGCGAACGCCCAGTCCACCGCGCAGAACGCACCATAGCCGATGCCAAAAAGGAAGCCGATACCGCGCGCCGCCCAGACCGACGAGGTGACGCAGAACAGCACCGCCGCCAACGCCGCGAAGCCGCAAGAGACGTAAATAATCGTGCGCTTGCTCATGCGGTCGGCAAGGCTGCCCGCTTGGAACGTGCCGACGACGCCGCCGAGCGTCGCCGCCAACGCGATGAACATCGTCTCGAGGGCAACGTCCCCGCCTTCAGGTAACGCCTCCTGCACGTAGTAGCGCAGAAACTCAATCCCCGTGTAAATCCCCATGTTGATGATGAAGCGGGAGTAGAGCAGTTTAGCGAAGTCGGGGTAGCGGCGCAGTTGCAAGTCCCACGCCTCGCGCAACGCCACCGACAGAGGCAACGCCGCGCTTGGGGGCAGTGGTTTCTCTTTGATGACGCGGAGGTTGATAAACAGACAGACCAGCAATCCCACCGCGCACACGAGGCAGATGATGAGAACACCCATCGAGGCTTCTTGGTCAGGGGGGAGTTTTTGTCCTGTCAGGGCATTGACCGTGCCTCGGGCGAGCAGCAGCCCGGACATGATGAGACCAGCAATCTGTCCGATGAGCGTCCAGAACCCCATCCACCCAGCGGCTTTGCCCTGATGCTCCGGCGGTACGAGGTCAGGGATGATGGCTTGAAACGGACCGGTGGCGAAGTTGATGAACAACTGAATAAACACGAACGACACCATTAACGCAAAGAAGGAACGCGACAGGGCAAACGTCAGGAGGGGAACCGTGTTGAGCAGGATGCCCCACAGCACAAACGGATAACGTCGCCCACGCGGATGGGTGCAGTTGTCGCTCAACGGACCGGCGACTAACTGCACTACCGTCGCTGCGATGGCGCCGAACGCGCCGATGACCGCCATGTAAAGCCCTTTCTGCTCCCCCGTGAAATGCTCCACCCGTTCGGCAAGCACCTGCGCCATTACTGCGCTCCAGAACAACGTGACCGGCAGCCAAAGGATGCTGATGAGACTCAATTGACGTGCGCTGACTTGAAACACCTCAGGACTTTTGACCTCCTTCCGCGTCACAGCATGCTTGCCGACGCCGGATAGCAGACTTATCCATGTTACCGAGAGGATAACATTTTGCGAGTGGAGCGTCAAGCAAAGTCCTGTTGTTCCTGTTTGACTGACCCCTCCAAATCCGATATGATAAGTTGGTCACCTACGACTGAGAGAACTATGAGGGACGATGGGGAACTATCAGGAAACTCTCCTCAGTTCCTCTCATTTCCTCAGCCTGTTGATTGATTTACGGCGACTTAGAGCCTATCCGAAAACCCTCCCCTCCTTCCCACGGAGGGGTCGGGGGAGGTCCA
>JANWYM010000561.1 GCA_025055355.1 Abditibacteriales bacterium | reverse complement strand
GCCCCACGTTGCAGATGAAGGGGACGCTTCCATCGTCCAGACGCAGTGCGAACAGCGCCTGATCGCCTGGGTAGTCGCGGAATAACTGGCGGATGCCGCTGTTGGTCTGAGGATAGTCGCGATACAGCGCCTGGTCGTCGAGGCGCAACCGGATGTGCTCAACCATAACCTCGAGACCGTCCCGCGCTGTTACCCATGGGTGCGCCCGCAGGCGAAATATGAGCGGTCTGTGGAACTATTGCGGCGTGTCAAAGAGATGGACCCGACCCTGACGACAAAATCAGGACTGATGGTAGGCGTCGGCGAGGAGTGGGGCGAACTCATCCAGACGTTCCACGATTTGCGCGCCGTCGGCTGCGACCTGCTGACTATCGGACAATACCTGCGCCCGACGTTGCACAACATTCCCGTCGTGCGCTACTACACACCGGACGAGTTTCGCGTCCTCAAAGAAACCGCCGAGCGCCTCGGCTTCCGCCACGTGGAGTCAGGTCCACTCGTGCGGAGTTCCTATCATGCGTGGGATCAATTGTCAGACGGGACCACAGGACAACAGGACCACAGGACAACGGGACCATAAGTCAGTGGTCAGTGGTCGCTGTCATGTCGAGGTGCCAACTATGACACGGACGCAGTTTGCTTGCGTTTTCTTCGCCCTCGCGTGGGCGGGGGCGGCGTGGAGCCAGTCGGCGTTGAAGATGAACGTGATGGCGGGGTTCGACGGTCACGCCAAGCCGGGGCGGTGGATGCCCGTCACGGTCACGATGGACAATCAAGGCACGTCCATCGAGGGCACGCTCACGCTGCGGCTGGCGTCCGACTACCGCGTGACGCAGTTTTATACGCCGGTGAGCCTGCCCAACGTGTCGCGCAAACGGTTTTTCCTCTACGCGCTCGCCGAAGACGCCGACCGCAATGAGGTGTGGCTCGACGTGCGCGGCACGAGACCTGTGCCGCTCAACCTCCATCTGGACAACGAAAGCGACCAACTGATTCTCGTCGTCAACAGCGAGGGCGAAGGTGGGCTAAGTTACATCGCCGGGCTGCGCGGTGTGGGGCGCCCGCCCCTTTCGTCGCGCTACTATTACGCCGGCCCGAACGTCCCTACGCAGACCAGCGTGGCGCATGTCCTCTACGCCAAGCCTTATGAACTGCCCCCCAAATGGCTGGGCTACGATACCTTAGACGTGGTGGTGCTGCTTAACTTCTCGCCCCGCGATTTCTCGAAGGAGCGCATCCAAGCCCTGCGCACCTGGGTGGCGGGGGGCGGCACGCTCGTGGTCACCGGCGGCTTTGCATGGCAGCGATTGACGGAGAGATGGCTCGCGGATATGCTGCCTGTTAAAGTTGTGGGAAGTCGAGACCTTCCTACCGCCGCTCAAATCAAAGCGCGTTACGGGGCGGGGCTGTGGAGCGACGCGCCGCTGGTGGTCAGCGTCGGCGCGCCCCTCCGCGGGCGCGTCGTCGTGGAGGAGAACGGCATCCCGCTCATCGCCGTCAGCCCCTTCGGGGCGGGGCACGTCATCTATTTAGCCTTCGATCCGACCAAGCCACCTGTCGCGGGATGGGAGGGCAGCGCGCCCCTGTGGCGCGACATTCTCACGTGGGCGGGCGTCCGCCCCGTTCTTCTGAACGCGTCTGAGGACGACGAATGGCAGCAGCCGCCACCTTTTTATGGAGGGCGCTACGCTTATCAGCAGGTAAGCAGTTCCCTGAGCGCAGCGCTGATGAACATTCCTTCCATGCAGTCTCCGCCCTTTGAGTTTATTGGGATGTTCCTCCTGTTCTACATTCTATGCCTCGTGCCTCTCAACTACTTCGTGCTGAAAAAAATCAACCGGCGCGAATGGGCGTGGGTCACGACGCCGCTCATCGTGGCGGTTTTCACGCTGCTGTCCTACGGCGTCGGCTTCACCATTAAGGGCAAGACGCTGCGCGTCAACAAACTGACGATTGTGCAGAGCCAAGCGGGGGAAGCGTTCGGCGCCGCCGATACGCTCTTCGGCGTTTTCTCGCCCAGCAAAACCAGCTACACGCTGGCAACGGCGGACGGGGAGGGGGCAGTGTCCGACCTACCGCTGGAGCCCTACTCCACTGAGCCAAGCGCCATGAACGTGCGCGAAGACTCACACCTCATGCTGGAAGACTACCCTATCAACATGTGGGCGATGAAACTGTTCCGCGCCCGCTCAGTGGTCAATCTGGGCGGAGGCATCACCGCACAATTCCAAAGCGGCGACGGCGTAGTAAAAGCCACTGTGCGCAACCGCACGCCCTACAACTTCGCTGCGGCTGTCGTCATCGTGGGACAGCAAGCCGCATCGCTGAACAGGTTAGATGCCGGCGGCACTGCCACCGCGCAGGTGCCGTTGACCTCCCGGATGGGTTTCGACCTGTCGCAGCAGGTTATCAACATCTTTGGGATGGCACCAGGCGGCGACCAACAGCGCAACCTGCGCAGCGCGGCGCTGAATGCACTGCTGCGGCACGAGTCATCTGTGAAAGGCATGGACCTGCTGGCGCAGGGCGCGCTGTTCATCGGCTGGACGGCACAGGAGGCGCTCGCCATCAACATCGTTGGGCACAAGCCGCAGGTGGAGCGCGGCACCTTGGTCGTCGTCCGCCTACCGCTGGAGTTGGCGTCCGCGCCGACAACGGCGGCGGACGCCCTCGTGACGGGACGCATTGTTGCCAGCAACCTCGAGAACCTCGTGCAATCCTCGCAGCGCCCCCGCGCGGTGCAGTTAGAGCAAAACCAGGAAATCGTTTACGAGTTCCGCCTGCCCCTGCGCGCCAACGTGGGAAGCGTCTGGGTCTGGGCGCAGTTTACCGGTCCCCTCCGCTTCAGTGCCTACGATTTCGCGCAGCGTAATTTCCACCCTTTAAGCATCAAAGCCAGCGGCGAAACGGACCGCCTCACGCCTGTGCGCCGCTACCTGTTACTGCCCGACGGCATTGTGCGCGTGCGCGTGCAAGCGCGAGGGACCGCGCACCTATCCGCGCTCAAAGTAGGGTTCCGCAGCCAAACACGTTAGCAGGTTAGCACGTTGGCAGGTTGGCAGGTTGGCAGGTTGGCAGGTTAGCATGTTGTAGGTTGAACGTGCCAACCTGCCAACCTGCTAACGGTTCATCGCCCCATGCCCCTTCCCTCCGATACCTACGCAATTCGCTCGCGCGCGCGGTGGCAGCGCTTGCAGCAACGGCGGGCACGGCAGAAGGTGCTGCTGCTGATGGTCGTCGTCGCGGTGACGGCGATGGCATGGGGTGTGCTCTCGCAGCGCGAAGCGACGGTGCATGGTCTCTGGT
>JANWYM010000560.1 GCA_025055355.1 Abditibacteriales bacterium | reverse complement strand
TGTCCACCTGGTCCCACGTCACCTCAAATCGCTTCGTTTCACCCGGCGCCAGCGTGATGTCTTGCAGGGCTTGCGTGAACGCTTTGTCCTGCGACCATCTCCACACCTCCACTCGCCCGCGCTTCACGATGAAGTCAAAAATCTGCCCACTGCGGAAGTGGAGTGTGACGGGACGCTTGCCCGCGTTCATGAGGGTTAGCGTCATCCTCACACTTTCGCCGGGGGCATATTGCCGCTTGTCCGTCGTGATTTGCGCGGTCATCAATGCCTTCGCCCGCAACTTGAAATCCACCGTCGCGCTGCCGCCGATGGCGATTTTGACTTTGTTCTGCTGCGATTCGTAGTCCTCTTTGAAGGCGACCAACGTTTGCTGACCTTTGGGGACGGGCAGCGTGAACTGTCCCTTCTCATCCGTCTGCGTCTGCGGCGTGCGCTCCGGGCGCGTCAACATGAGCGCGCGGGTGGCGGCATCCAGCGGCACGGGCACAATGACCTGCACCGTCGCCCTTTCAATCGGGCTGCCTGTATCGGCATCCACGACCGTGCCAGAGACCGTGCCTGACTCCAGGCGGAGCGTGAAGTCACGCGTCACCGTCTGCCCGAAGCCGACAACGACCAACTTCTCCTCGACGGAATAACCGACTTTTGACGCCGACACGGGATACTGCCCAGCAGGGACGCTCTTCACGATGTAAGAACCGTCCTGATCCGTCTTGGCAGTATACCACTGATACGGCGCGACGGGGAGGGGGTTGGGGCTGTCTTTGACGACTCCTTGGGTCTGGAAGAACAAAGCGTCGTCGGGATGGTAGGGGACTTGCACGACGACCTCCGCGCCTTCAAGCGGCTGCGCCGCACCTTTGGCGGAACGCACGAAGACCTTGCCCTGCACGATTCCGCGCGGTCCGTTAGCGGGGTCGCGGCGTGCGCGGTTCAACAACGACGACCGCCCGCCGAACAGGGAGGACGACGAACCTCTGAACCCCTCCGTCGTCGCGTAGTCGCCCACCGACGGCAAAATGCTCTGCGGTCCGCCAGCCGCGCTGCACCCGGTCAGCAGCAGAACCAATCCCATCCAAAGAGAGCGTAGAGCGATTTTGAGGTTCACCACTTTATCGTCCTTTGCACCATGCAATCCGCCTCGATTCTACCCATACCATATCAGGCGCAAACACAAAGTGCCGTCATAAATCGTGCAGCGCCACCTCCAGGGTGTCCAAGTCCACCACCGCCACTGTCGCCCGTCCCGTGACCCAGCCGCCGACTTCGCCGGGGTTGAGGATGAGGGTTTTGCCCTTCTCGATGTCAATTTTGTGGGTGTGACCGTAAACCACGATGTCGAACAAGCCAGAGCGCGCCAGCCCTTCGACGGGTTCGGGTTCGTGGACGACGGCAATCTTGCGCCCGCCGAGTTGCGCGGTTGCCATCTTCGGCTGCAACTCAAACCCCATGCTCTCGCAGCGCTTCTGCAAGCCGACTTTTTCACCATCGTTGTTGCCCAACACCGCGACGACTTTGCAGGGCAAATCGCGCAGCGGGTCAAGGGCAAACGGGGCGACGAAATCCCCTGCGTGAACAACCAGCCCCACGCCTTCGGCACAGAATAGTTCGACGGCTTTACGCACATTCGGGACGTGGTCATGGGAATCGGACATGACACCCAATTTCATAACACGGCTCCTTGCTTGATCACTCTCCCCAAACTTTTGCGTTTTGCCCTCTCCTTCCAAAAATCCCCGTCATTCGCAAAACGCCCGTCGTTGTGAGCAGAGTGCACCAATTCCCTGTACCACAGGGAACGTGATAGTGAGCCCAGCGAAGCGATCCAATCCCCTACCCCACAGCGATCCCTGTCGTAGGGGATTGCTGCGCTGCGCTCACACAACGTTTTTCTGCAGCGGGAAGGGGGAGAAGCGCGAAACGCAAAAGTGATAAGATGCCTGGCGAGTTCAGGGGGCATGTGCCTCCGGCGCGGGCGCGTGCTCGTAAGCATCCAGCACCGCTTTTTGCAGGACTTGGCGGAAATCGTTATTGACGGGATGGGCGATGTCGCGCCGCTCGCCGTTGGGCAGTCGCCGGTTGGGCATCGCCACAAACAACCCGCTGTCGCCTTCCACCACGCGCAGGTCGTGCACAGCAAAGCAGTCGTCGAACGTCACCGACACGAACGCCCGCGTCCTTCCCTCAAAATTGACCTTTCTGACGCGCACCTCTGTGATTTGCATGGGACCACCCGCCTCTAAGGTTTGCTGCTCTATTTTACACTAAGAACCGACTTTTCGGCAAGCCATTTCTTGAAACTTTGAAACTTCTTGTTTTGATGGGATGTAGAGAACGGCAGAAGGTTTTCTCAGAGGCTTGAACTGGAACAGGGTTGAGGGATAAAATCTATCCCTCAACCCTGTCCATCCCGTCCAGGAAGCGGAACAATGCAACAGGTTTCGACAGCGGGGGCGTGGAGGCTGAGGTTCAACGTGCCCACCCGTCCCGCGAAGAACTCTCACGTGATGGCTAAGAGCGCGCCGTTGTCGGATGCAGAGTTGGCGGTTCGATGCCGCGAGGGCGACCTGACAGCGTTTGACGAGTTGGTGCAACGTTATCAACGCCGCATCTATCACCTCGCCTATCGCATGACGGGTGACCCCGACACCGCCGACGATTTGGCGCAGGAGGTGTTCGTGCGCGTTTACACGCGGCTGCACCTCTACGACGCGCAGCGTCCGTTCGCGCCGTGGCTGTTTCAGGTGGCGACCAACGTGTGCCTGAACGAGTTCAAGGCGCGCCCTCTGCCGACGGTGTCGCTGGACGCGCCGCGCGAGGACGAGGACGCCGCGCCGCTGGAGATTCCCGACTGGACGGATAATCCGGAGAAACTTGCCCAACAGAAGGAGTTTCAAAGGTTGGTGCAAAAAGCCCTGATGTCTCTCCCGCCCCACTATCGTATCGTCATGGTGCTGCGGCATCTCGAAGGGCTGGAATATGGCGAAATCGCTCAAGCGACCGGGATGCCGTTGGGCACGGTCAAGACGAATCTCTTTCGGGCGAAGGAGATTTTGCGGGAGAAGTTGAAGCCGGTGTGGGAGATGTATTTTGGGAAGGCGTGAAGCGTGAAATGTGATGTGAGATGGGCTGGTGTTTATGAATTGCGAATCTGTTCGTCAATGGCTTGATCTCTACATGGAGAACGAATTGGAGTCGGCGCAGCGAGCGGCGGTGTTGGCGCACCTGTTGCAGTGCTCGACGTGCGAGCGGACGGTGCGGGCGGCGCGCGCGCTGTCGTCCGCCCTGTCTCAGAAGCCAGCAGTT
>JANWYM010000055.1 GCA_025055355.1 Abditibacteriales bacterium | reverse complement strand
GGCGAAGGTCTGCGGAAGGCGCAGGAGCAAATCCGAGCGTGGATGACGTGGCTGGAACGACCGCTGCCGCCGTCCCCCGAAGCGTTGGAATTAGCCGACATGCTCACCGTCGCCTCGCTCATCACCCGCGCTGCCCTGCGCCGCACGGAAAGTCGTGGCGCCCACACGCGAAGAGACTACCCCCGCCGCGATGACGCGCGGTGGCTGAAGCACATCGCCTTGCGCTGGAATCCAGCGACCGCCACCCTCGAAGAATGGGAGGAACCCGTATAATATGCCAGCAGTGAAGCCCTCGCTTCTCGGCATCAAAGAGCCCGTCGAACAGGAGCGGCGGGTCGAGCAGATTGTGTCCACGGAGCGGGTCTGCCACGTCACGGTGGACATCGCCCCCCGCCCCCTGGAGGCGCAGGTGGACGCAGCGAGCGTGTTGGAGACCCTCGACCAAGCGGGCATCAAAATCAGCCTGCTGAAAATCCATCAGGGGTTCATGGACTTCATCGTCGAAGGGGACTATAGCAAAAGGGACCTGGAGCGCGTGCTGCAGCGTCCTGTGCAGTTTAAAAGCAACTGCGCCATCGTCACGCTCAAGTCGGACTCGATGCGCTACCTGCACGGTATCATGGCGGCAGCCGTGCAGGCACTCTACAACGCAGACATCGAGGTTTACGAGACGGGTGATTCTTATGATTCCGTGTCCGTTGTCATTGACGGCAAGAAGTTGCCACGGGCGTTGAAAACGCTGGCGCAGCGGTTTAAGGTCGAGGCGGTATGAAGAAAATCATCGTGCAAAAGTTTGGAGGCACGTCGGTCTCCTCGGCGCGCAAGCGGGTGGAAGCCGCCCAGCGCGTCCTTGAGGCGCGGCGCAGCGGTTACGCGCCGGTGGTGGTCGTCTCCGCGATGGGGCGGCGGGGTGACCCGTATGCGACAGACACTTTCATTGACCTCGCTCGCAGCATTGACCCGGAGCGCGAGATGGAAAAGCGCGAGTTGGACTTGCTGCTGGCGTGCGGCGAGTTGGTCTCTATCGCGGTCATGGCGCACACGATTCGCTGCGTGGGCGACGTAGACACGATTGCGCTGCCCGGCGGGCAGGCGGGCATCGTCACCGACCGCGAGTTCGGCAACGCGCGCATCCTGCGCGTGGACCCTGCTTACATCCACGACTGCATTCGTCGCGGGCAGATTGTCATCGTCGCCGGCTTTCAGGGCATTTCTGAACCCGGCGCAAAAGGCGAGCACGGAGCGGTGACGACACTGGGACGCGGTGGCAGCGACGCGACAGCGGTGGCGCTGGGCGCGGCGCTGAACGCCCCTGTCGAGATTTACACCGACGTCGAAGGCGTGCTGACCGCCGACCCCAACGTGGTGCCCGACGCCCGCGTGCTGAAGACCATCAGCCACGCGGAAATCTGCGAGATGGCGCATCTGGGCGCGAAAGTCGTGCAAGCGCGGGCGGCGGTGCTGGCACGGCGACACAACGTGCGTGTGTGGGTCAAAAGCCCCTCATCCGAGTCGGCGGGGACAGAAGTGCGACGGCTCGAACCCGCGCCGGGACGCAAAACCTCGGTGGCGGGCGTATCGCAGGTGCCGGTGGCTTACGTCGCCGTGCACGTCCCCGACGAACGCGCCAGCCGCCTGATTGAGTTGGAGACCTACCGCGCCATGCAGGAAGCCAATGTCGCCATCCACTTTACCTCCGTCACGACCAACAAAATCGAATTCGTCGTCGCCCGCGACGCCATGCCCGATGTGCAGCAGGTGCTGGACGGGCTGACGGTGTTCGACGCCGAAGAGTCACCGTCCGGACAGCGGCGCGTCTATATTCTGCGACCCAACCCACCCAGTCCTCGCTTCCGCGCTCAACAGCGGCTGGCGCGCAACTTGGGCACACCCGTCCCCGTGCCCATCACGATCAGCGGGCGTAGTTCGGTGGTCTCCATCGTCGCGGGTAACATGCCCAGCCCGGCGGGCGTAATGTCCGCCGTGTTCCGCGCCCTCCGCCAGCATGACATTCACATCCTCCAAGTGGCTGACTCCACTTACTCCGTTTCTTGCCTCGTCCCCGAAGAGGACGCCCTGACTGCTGTGCGCGCCCTGCACGCGATGATGATGGACAAAGTGCAGGCGGGCGAATGGACGCTGACGGATCAATCGGCGTGAGTGTCCAAAGGGGTTCAAGAGTTTATGGAGTTCATGGACCTATGCCCCCCCAACGTTCTCGGCGGCGGGGACGGCTGCGGTGAACGTGACGCAGGAACCGCAGACTTCACGCCTGCGTTGCGCCAGGGAGTGGCCAGCGGCCGGCGGCAGGGATCTCGCTCAGAACGAATCAATTGTAGCAGTTACGCGGTTGGTGCCGAGGGCGGGATTTGAACCCACACGGACTATGCGTCCACTAGCCCCTCAAGCTAGCGTGTCTGCCAATTCCACCACCTCGGCAAGGTCGGGCGTGATGCGTTACATTTACTTACCTCTCTCTTCTGTCACCTCCCGATACCATTCGACGAGTTGTTTGCCGTAGCGCAGGATGCCCACGTAAAGCCCCATCCCGACGAGGAAGTGCACCCATGTCATGTTCTTGCCCATCGCGTGCAAGACGGCAGTGACCATGAACCCCGTCGCAAAGATGAGGGTGAGCGGCTGCAGGAAACGGTCCATCCCGACAGGGAGGTTCATCGCCGAAGACATTCTGCCCCCCAACGTTCCCATCATCCCCCCTGTCGTCTCACTTTTCGTGACGGTCAACAATGTAATCACGATCAGTCCTAAGCAGGAGATGACATGCAAAAACGACACAATAAACAGAAGCACGCCCTGCAAATCTTTCACCTCGTCGTCCCAATGACGTGGGACAGGTCATTACCGCGAGTAATTATAAGGAAGAGCAGGAGGGTTGTCAAGAAAAAATTGGGTCTTGAAGGCTCGCCGACCCCGCCGAGACGACGAACGTTGCCGATGAACACCCTGACGCAGACGGGCATCTCTCAATCAAATGACGCTCAAGCAGGTGGAGGGAGATTGGCAGCGGGGACGACATCGCAGGGACATGACGCGTGCTGTGAATCACCTGCCCTGCCCGAATGTCTAAAAACTGGACTTTGCATAGGAGTCGTTCATGTCCCGGCAAATCGGGACGCCACGCCGTATGAAAATCGTCGTCCTCGTCGTCGTCCGTTCTTGACGTTTCGAGGGCGAGGACGATTGTCGGGGAGGGAGTTATGCCTCTGCGCATCATCGGGACGGTTTTGGGTGTGTTGCTGGGAGGGACGTCCGCGTTTGGCGCGGCGAAGAGATCGGTCAGCCTCCAGGTGGATTTCAACCGCGACGTTCGCCCGATCCTGTCCAGGAACTGCTTTGCATGTCACGGACCGGATGAGGGGCATCGGCAAGCGGGGCTGCGGCTGGACACCCGCGCAGGCGCGACGCAGCCGCGCGGGGTGCGCCCGCCCGCGATAGCGCCGGGTCAGCCCGCGCAGAGTCTGCTGATGCTGCGCGTGACCACTGGCACGATGCCGCCCGCCGGGTCAGGGCGCAGTCTGACAAAGGAGGACATCGACACCCTGCGCCGTTGGATTCAGCAGGGCGCGCCCTATGCGGAGCATTGGGCGTTCGTCAAGCCGCAACGTCCGCCGCTGCCAACCCTCGCCTCGCTCCCCGTTGCGAAGGGGGAAAAAAAGAGGGGGACCGGGTGGGTCATCAATCCGATTGACTATTTCATTCTGGCAAAACTTGAACAGGCAGGCTTAAGACCTTCTCCCCCCGCTGACCGCTACACCCTCATCCGCCGCCTGAGCCTCGACCTCCGTGGGCTGCCACCGACCCTGGAAGAGGTGGAAGCGTTCGTCAACGACAAAAGCCCCGACGCCTACGAGAAACTCGTTGACCGCTTCCTCGCCGACCCCGCCTTCGGCGAACGCTGGGCGCGCATGTGGCTCGACCTCGCCCGCTACGCCGATTCCGCTGGCTACGGCTCCGACCCCCTGCGCCCCAACATCTGGCCTTACCGCGACTGGGTGATCAACGCTTTCAATCGCAACATGCCCTTCGACCAGTTCACCATCGAGCAACTCGCGGGTGACTTGCTGCCGCACCCGACCCTGGAGCAGAGGATTGCCACCGCCTTCCACCGCAACACCATGACCAACACCGAAGGCGGCACGGACGACGAGGAGTTCCGCGTCGCCGCCGTTAAAGACCGCATTGAGACCACGATGCAGGTCTGGATGGGGCTAACGATGCGCTGCGCCCAGTGCCACAGCCACAAATACGACCCCATCTCGAACAAGGAATACTATCAGTTCTTCGCGTTCTTCAACCAAACGGAAGACAACGACCAACCCGATGAGCGCCCGACGCTTCCCCTGCCCGATGCGAAGATTGAGGCGCAGATTCAGGAGATTGACGCGAAAATCGCGGCACTGAAAAAGCAACTTGACGCGCCCAACGCCGACAGAAAGAAGATCGAAGAGGAGATTGACAAGCTGAGTAAGTCCAAACCCTCCCTGACCGCCGTGCCCGTCATGGTCGAACTGCCCGAGGACAAGCGGCGGCCGACGCACCTGCTCATCAAGGGCAACTTCCTGAACCAAGGCGAGAAGGTGGAACCGGGCGTGCCAGCGGCGTTCCATGCGTTTCCGGCGGACGCGCCGCTCAACCGTTTGGGCGTTGCCCGATGGTTGGTCTCCCCGGACAACCCTCTAACCGCCCGCGTCGCCGTCAACCGCTTCTGGGCGCAAATTTTCGGCGTGGGCCTCGTGGAAACGGAAGAGGACTTCGGCACGCAGGGCGCACTGCCGAGCCACCCGGAGTTGCTGGACTGGCTCGCCGTCGAGTTCATGGGTCAACGGGTCGGTGGGTCAACGGGTGACGCCAAACGGGCGTGGGACATCAAAGCGTTGCTGCGCCTCATCGTCACCTCCGCCACCTACCGTCAATCCTCGAAAGTCACGCCTGAGAAGTTGGCGAAGGACCCGCGCAATCGGCTGCTGTCGCGCGCGCCGCGCCTGCGACTGGAGGCGGAGATGATTCGTGACCAAGCCCTCGCCTTGAGTGGGTTGCTCAGTCGCAAGATAGGTGGACCGTCGGTCTATCCGCCACAGCCACCGGGGCTGTGGCAGGCGGCGTTCAACAATCAGCGGACGTGGCCGACCAGCACCGGCGAGGACCGCTACCGTCGTGGCATTTATACCTTCTGGCGGCGGACGATTCCCTATCCTGCTATGACGACGTTCGACGCCCCCAGCCGCGAGTTCTGCACCGTGCGCAGGTTCCGCACCAACACACCGCTGCAAGCGTTCGTCACCCTTAACGACCCCTGTTTCGTGGAATGTGCGCAAGCGCTGGCGCGGCGCATCGTCCGCGAGGGCGGTTCGTTCACCCTCGACCGCGCCAAGTTCGCGCTGCGCCTCGTCCTCTGTCGCCCCCCGCGCCCCGAGCAGGTCAAGCCCATCGTCGCCCTCTACGAGTCTGAACTCGCTCACTACCGCAAGAACAAAGACGCCGCGCTCGCGCTTGCCACCGATCCGCTCGGTCCGCTACCGCCGGGCATGGACGCGGCAGAACTGGCAGCGTGGACGGTGGTGAGCAACGTGCTTTTGAATCTGGACGGCGTTTTAACGAAGAGCTGAGGAGTCGTCACGTTGGCGCGTCAGCGCGTTGGCACCTTAGCAGGTTGGAACGTTGGAACGTTGAAACGTGCTAACGTGCCAATCTGCCAACTCTGCAAAGGCAACCCATGCGTCATCGCCGTGTCTAACGACCAGGCTGACGCCCCCGTTTAAGAAAGGACAAGTACATGAGGTTGACGAAAAGTTACATCGTAGGATTGACCGCTTGGTGCTGGGTCACTGCATCCGCCGCCGAGCAAAAAGTATCCCCGCAGGCGATAGAGTTCTTTGAGAAAAACGTCCGCCCTGTGCTGGTGGAGAAGTGCGCTATGTGTCACGGCGCGACGCTGCAGCAGAGCCAGTTGCGCGTAGACTCGCGGGAGGCGCTGCTCAAAGGCGGGGCGCGCGGCGCGGCGATTGTCCCAGGCAAGCCAGAGCAAAGTTGGCTCATCAAAGCCATCACACACGCCGACGAAAAAATCAAAATGCCCCCGACGGGTAAACTGTCCCACGAGGAAATTGAGAACCTGACCGCCTGGGTCGAGATGGGCGCGCCGTGGACGGCGAAAGTGACCAGTGACCAGTTGTCAGTGACCCGTCGAAAGCATTGGGCGTTTGAGCCGGTCAAGCGACCTCAAGTGCCGAGGCTGAAAAACAAGCACCTGCAAGGGCGGGTGAAGACGCCCATTGATGCGTTCGTGCTGGCGCAGTTGGAGCAGAAGGGACTGAAGCCCGCGCCGTGGGCGGACCGCCGCACGCTGATTCGCCGCGCCTACTTTGACCTCATCGGATTGCCCCCGACGTTTGAAGAGGTCGAGGCGTTTATCCATGACAAATCGCCCAACGCTTGGGAGAAGGTCGTGGACCGCCTGCTGGCTTCCCCGCGCTTCGGTGAGCGCTGGGCGCGCCGCTGGATGGACGTGGCGCGCTACGCCGACAACAAGGGCTACGTCTTCAACGAAGACCGCAACTATCCTTACGCCTACACCTACCGCGACTGGCTCATTCGGGCGTTCAACGAGGACCTGCCTTACGATCAGTTCCTCATGTATCAAATCGCAGCAGACCATCTGGCGCCCGAGGACAAGCAGCACCTCGCGGCGATGGGCTTCCTCACCCTGGGGCGGCGCTTCCTCAACAACATCCACGACATCATTGATGACCGCATTGATGTCGTCACGCGCGGGACGATGGGCTTGACCGTGACCTGCGCCCGCTGCCACGACCACAAATACGACCCGATCTCGATGAAGGATTACTACGCGCTCTACGGCGTGTTTGCCAGTTCCATCGAACCGAAGGATTTGCCGCTCATCGAGGAGCCGAAAAAGACGGAAGCGTATCTCGCGTTCGAGAGGGAGTTGCAAGCGCGCGAGGCGGAGGTCATCAAGTTCCGCGAGGCGAAGCGGGCGGAGTATCTGACGAACCTGCGCAAGCCGGAGACGATTGCAGCATATCTGTTGTTCGTGCGCGACGCGCGGGGGTTGAGCGCGGAGCAAGCGATGGACCTCGCGCGCAAGCGCGACTTGAACCCGCTCATGGCGCGCCGCTGGAGAACGTTCCTCGACGAGACGGCGAAAAGTCATCATCCGATCTTCGCGCCGTGGCATGCTTTTGCTGCGCTGTCGGAACAGGAGTTTGCGGCACGGGCGGCGGGGTTGGCTGAGAAGTTCGCTGCGAACGCCGACCCGCAGAAGCCCCTCAACGGGTTGGTGGCTCAAGCGTTCGCTCAACCGCCCGCGTCGCTCCCAGAGGTCGCTGCGCGTTACGGCGCCCTGCTGAGCCGCTTCCAGCAGCCCCACGAATTGCCGAACGCGGATGAGGAAGCCCTCCGTCAGGCTTTGAACGCTATCGGCGCGCCCCTGGACGTGCCACCGAACGAGACCGAACAACTCTTTAACCGCGCCGACCGCGACCAACTGCGCGCTTTGCAGCGCAAGGTGGACGAGTGGAAGGCCAGCAACCCCGCCGCACCGGCGCGGGCGATGGTGTTAGTGGACGCGCCCACCCCCGTCACCCCGCGCGTGTTCCTGCGCGGCAACCCCAACACCCCCGGCGAAGAAGTGCCGCGCCAGTTCCTCGCGGTTCTCAGCGGCGACAACCGCCAGCCGTTCACCAAGGGCAGCGGACGCCTTGAACTCGCGCAAGCCATCGCCAGCAAGGACAACCCCCTGACCACGCGCGTGTTCGTCAACCGCGTCTGGCAGCACCTGTTCGGCAAAGGATTGGTGAACACGCCCAGCGACTTCGGCGCGCGCTGCGAACCGCCCACCCACCCGGAGTTGCTGGACTGGCTCGCCTACCAGTTCATGAGTGCAAGCGTTCAGGAGGTTCGTGAACCCATGAACCCCATGAACTCCTTCGGCTGTGGCTGGTCGGTCAAAAAACTCCTCCGTCTCATCCTGCTCTCCTCGACCTACCAGCAATCATCCCTCAACCCTCACCCCTCAACCCTGACGAAGGACCCCGACAACGCTCTGCTGTCGCGGATGAACCGCCGCCGTCTGGATTTTGAGGCGATGCGCGACGCGCTGCTGTGGGCGTCGGGTCAACTGGACTTGACGATGGGTGGCAAGTCGGAGGACATCACGAAGCCACCGTTCAGCAAGCGGCGCACGATTTACGGCTACATTGACCGCCAGAACCTGCCCAACCTGTTCCGCACCTTCGACTTCGCCAGCCCCGACACACACGCCCCGCAGCGGTTCACGACCACCGTGCCGCAGCAGGCGTTGTTTCTGATGAATAGCCCGTTCGTCATCGAGCAGGTGCGCGCGCTGATGCGCCGCCCAGAGATAGCAGAAGTCGCAGACTCGACTCAGCGGATTCAGGTGTTGTATCGTCTTCTCTACCAGCGTGATGCGACGCCCGACGAAGTGGCGCTGGGACTGCGCTTCCTCGAATCCGCAGAACCCGAAGAGGGCACGCAAAAGACGGCGGATGTGATAGAATCTAAGGCAGAAAGCCAGGCTGCCAAGCCGCTGACCGCGTGGGAGAAATACGCGCAGGTCTTGCTGCTGGCGAATGAGTTCGTGTTTGTGGATTGAGCGAGGTGGTCACATTTGCCTGATTGAAGATGGAAGGCACGCCCGATTGCGTTAGCGGATCGGAATAACCCAGAGAGGTGAGGCCGTGGCATGGCGCGAAGAGATTGTAAACGGGATTGTGGCAGCGGCGCAGGCGGACTGGCAGCAGGGGCGCTTGCACCGCAAGTTTGAGGACGACATGGCGGACCGCAAGATCGGACGCAACGACGTTGTTGTAACGCTGTCTAAGCGCAGCATTATCATTTTCTACTGCTATGATGGACGAGAGCGATTTGGATTCTACCATCCGCGTCTCAATCTGTTCATAGCATGGAGTCCTGCGGCTGTGGTTGGAAGGTTGTTGAGTCTCTTCCACCCAAGACCAGGTCGGAACTATCTTGACGAACAAACAGGGGTGATTTTCGTATGGCAACCAAAATAACTATAACGCAGAAACTCCAACTTCCACCATCCGAGTGGATGGAAGCGTATGAAGAATTCCTGAGTAATTGTTACCGCATCGGTTTCCTCAAGTATAACGAGTTGATAGGTGAGGAGATTTTGGAACTGTTCTTCCGCCGCAGTGGACTGGCAGAAGCGATGAAAATTCAACCTGATGGCTTGACGCTGGAACAGCGGAAACACCTGCGGAAGTTGGACAAACAACTACGCGAGATGACGCCGCTGCTTGACTCGCCTTATTTTGCCGAACGCGCTCGCAAGTTAGGCTACCCGAGATCGCACTGGTGGTGGTATCTGGGCGAGGCGAAAACCGACGGCAAACGTCGCGGGCGAAAAGGAAAGCAGGTAGGGACGGCAAACAGCAGAAACGGTGGACGAAGTTGAAGGGGATGGTGGTTATGTCCGAGACAACGACCACGGTAGATGTCGAGCGTGCGCGCCAAATCTGGGAGGAGTATCAAAAGCAGCACGACGTTTCCGACCGTAAAGGACAGGCGGTGGGGATTGACCCGGTGAGCGGGCGCGTTTGGTTTGGTGAATCCATCATAGACATTGTGCGGCAGATGGATGCGGAAGGCGTCTTCACACCGCTTTATTACGTGCGAGTTGGGTATGATTACTATGACCGCAAAGGAGGTCACCGGTGATTGTTGGTCGGGTGACTTCTGACGACGTGCCGGTCATCACGCTCGTTGTCGCGGGGCAAACTTGGGCAGTGATCATTGATATGGGCTTCAACGGAGACTTGGAGTTGCCTGTGGTTTTGCGAGCGTTTCTCAATGCGCGGTTTGCCGGTCGCGTCCGCTCGCTTCTCGCTGCTGGACAGAGCATTGTCGAAGACAGATACTTGGTGGACTTCCCCTTCGACGGACAAACCGTTGTGGCAGTCGCCACCTTTGTTCCAGGAGATGAAATTCTCATCGGAACGAATCTGCTGCGGGCGTATCGCTTGGAGATTAACTTCGTGGCGCGAACCGTTCTGTTGGAGCGGGTGGAAGCAGCGGGCGCGGATGCGGCTGCTGGCGAATAAGGTTGTCAGGAGTTACGCAGTTGCCCTGATTGTCTTTCCCCTCCCCAACCCCTCCCTCACGGGGAGGGGAAGAAAGGTCTCAGCAACCGCGTAACTTTTCGCGTAACTTTTAAATGAGTCTCAATTTGTTGATGGAAGGAGAACACAATGTCACACCATAAACCCAACCCGGAAGACCTCTTCCTCACCCGCCGCGAGTTTCTGTGCCGTTGCGGGATGGGGATGGGCGCGTTGGCGCTGACGCATTTGATGGCGGAGATTGGCTTTCTGTCGCCCGCGCAGGCGGCGGATGCGCTCAATCCGCTCGCGCCGAAGAAGCCGCATTTTCCCGCGAAGGCGAAGCGGGTGATCCACCTGTTCATGAACGGCGGCCCGTCGCACGTGGACACCTTCGACCCCAAGCCGATGCTGACAAAGTATCACGGCAAGCCGCTGCCGTTCGACAACTTGCGCACCGAGCGCAAAACGGGCGCGGCGTTCGGCTCGCCGTTCAAGTTCCAGAAATACGGTCAGAGCGGCATCGAGGTCAGCGAACTGTTCCACAACGTCGCCCAGAGCATTGATGACATCTGCGTCATCCGCTCCATGCACGCCGATGTGCCTAACCACGAGCCGTCGCTGTTGCTGATGAACTGCGGCGAGGCGCGGCAGATTCGCCCCAGCGTCGGGTCATGGGTGACGTATGGCTTGGGCAGCGAGAACCAAAACCTGCCCGGCTTCATCGTCCTCTGCCCCGGTGGCTACCCCATTCAGGAGTCGCAGAACTGGCAGGCGGGCTTTCTGCCCGGCGTGTATCAGGGCACTTACATCAACACCCAGCACACTGACATCGAGAAACTCATCGAGAACATCAAGAACAACTACACCTCGCTCAAAGAGCAGCGGCAGCAACTGGACTTGCTGTTGGAACTGAACGAGCGTCACAAGCAGAAGCGGCAGCAGGACGCGCAGTTAGAGGCGCGGATCCAATCGTTCGAGTTAGCCTACAGGATGCAGATGGATGCGGCGGATGCCTTCGACATCAGCAAAGAACCAGCATACATCCGCGAGATGTATGGCAACCACACGCAGGGGCGGCAGATGCTGGTGGCGCGGCGGTTGCTGGAGAAGGGCGTGCGCTTCGTACAGGTCTGGACGGGCGCGGGGCAACCGTGGGACAATCACGACGATTTGGAAGTCAACCACCGCCGCCTGGCGAAGGACACCGACCAAGCCGTCGGCGCGCTCCTGAAAGACTTGAAGCAGCGCGGCATGTTGGAGGAGACGTTGGTGATTTGGGGCGGCGAGTTCGGGCGGACGCCGACGGTGGAGTTGCCCACCCCCGGCGCGAACGCCGGCAAAATCAACGGGCGCGACCACAACCACTGGGGCTTCTCGATGTGGCTGGCGGGCGGCGGCGTCAAGGGCGGCACGGTTTACGGCGCGACGGACGAGTTCGGCTTCAAAGCCGTCGAGAACCCCGTCCACGTCCACGACCTGCACGCGACGATTCTGTGGCTGCTGGGCTTCGACCATGAGAAATTCACCTACCGTTACGCGGGGCGCGATTTCCGCCTGACGGACGTGCACGGGAAAGTAGTGAAGGAGATCATCGCGTGAGACGTCTTCTGGCGGGGATGAGAACGATGGCAACGCTCATGAAGGCGGCAGCACCCCAACCCTTCCGCTGGACCCGCGAAGCATACTATCGCTTAGCGCGGTTGGGGCTCTTTGACGGACGGCGGGTGGAACTCATCGAAGGGGAGATTCTGGAGATGTCGCCGCAGTTGCCTCCTCATACCTCGGCTGTCTTCCTCGCCGAGGAAACCCTGCGCACCGTGTTCAGAGAAGGGTATGTCGTTCGCACCCAAGCCCCGTTGAGTTTGGGGATGGACTCCGACCCCGAACCCGATGTTGCGGTGGTAGCAGGCTGTCTGCGCGATTACACCCAGAATCATCCCACCTCTGCCGTTTTAGTGCTGGAGGTGGCGGAGGCATCGCTCGCCCTCGACCGGGGACGCAAGGCGCGGCTCTATGCGGAGGCGGGGATTGAAGATTACTGGATCGTGAACCTTCGTGAGCGTCAGGTCGAAGTCCATCGCCGACCGCAGAAGAAGCCACGTCAGCGCCGCGCCGCTTACACCGAGGTCACGGTTTACGGCGAAAAGGACACGGTCACGCCGCTGGCGGCGCCGCACGCCAAAGTCAAGGTGGCAGATTTGCTGCCGTAGGGCTGTCAAAACGTTAGCACGTTCCAACCTGCCAACGTGCTAACGTGCTAACGTGTTTCGGCACGATGCAGGCTGGAAGCCCGCGCTACAATTGGGTTGGATTTTCATACCAGACCACTCCCAGATTGCTGCGCTCCTCGCACGTCATCACGTCCAAGTCGCCGTCGCCGTCAAGGTCAAGTAGTTGAACGAGGTCAAACTTACCTCCTCCCGCGCCGCTGATGTCGTGCGCGTCCCACACGTAATCGGTAGGAGACTGGCGATAGGACATCCACATCACGCACGATTGTCCCTCCGCCCCTTCACAAGTAAAAACGATATCGGGCTTGCCATCCCGATTGATGTCGCCGACGTTGACGGCTTTGCCGTTGCCCGCACCTGGCGGCATCCGAATCGGGAAACTTTCCCAAGCGATGGGGCTTCTTGACTTGCGCCGCAGGTAAACGAAATCACCGCCGCGAACAGCAGTGAGCACGTCCAGCCATCCATCACGGTCAAGGTCGGTCAGCGTGAGGAACATGACCTCCTGCCCCAGCGCGCCGATGGGATGAACGTTCCATGACACACCTTGCGGAGTGCGAACGTTCTCTAACCAATAGCAGCCGCGTCGCGTCCCTTTGCGGTCAGAAGCGACAACGTCCAGGTCGCCATCGCCATCCACGTCGGAGGCTATCAAGGACATGACCCAGCCCGCCTCACAGATGGGATGCCACTTCCACGCCGCAAGGTCGCGCGGATTCGCGGGGGCTTCCAACCAGCCGATTTGCGCGCCTGCGTCCTTGGCGCCTGCCACGAGGTCAACGCCATGCCGTCCGTCCACCTGCATCGGCAGGCAGAACATCCATCGCTTGTTGCCCTGGGCGGCGGGAATCGGCTCCGTCTTCCACGCGCTGGCATCGAGATATTGCGATTTATCTTGGGGCGCCCAGTGCACCCATATCGTTTTCGTGTCGCCTTCGCAGCAACTGACGACGTCCACCGCGCCGTCGTTGTCGAGGTCAACCAACACCGCGTCTTCAGGCGAGCGCACCTC
>JANWYM010000559.1 GCA_025055355.1 Abditibacteriales bacterium | reverse complement strand
ACGCCTCCCGTATCACGCCAATCGGCAATGCACGCACATCACATAATTGCGGTCAAAGCACTTCTCGCAGAACCAGTTGCCGCACAGACGGCATTGATTGAAGCGCCACATGGCCTCTTCCACGGCGGCATCCAAGGCGTAGGCTCGGGCGGTTTCATAGGCGGCGTCTCCGACTTTGCCCTCGATCACCGCGCCCGTCCCCACCGCCGACTCAGCGGCGTTGCTAACGCTGCGGGTCGTGGGCTTCGCATCGTAAGGCACGGGCGGCGACTGCCACGCCTTGTGGCAACGATCGCAGGTGAACTCAAACTGGAATGTGTGGTCTGTGCTTAGGTCTTTGAAGTTATCTCCGAACGTCAGTCTGCTCATCCCGTTCCTCCCCTTGCCTTGCGCAAACGCCGACATCAGGCTATAATATGCCACGATACAACAACTCACGCAAGGGGTGGAAAAGGATGGGCATGACCATCACGGAGAAAATCCTGGCGCGCGCGGCGGGACGCGACCGCGTGACGCCGGGCGAGAACATCTGGGTCAACGTGGACGTGCTGATGACGCACGACGTGTGCGGCCCCGGCACCATTGGCATTTTCAAGGAGCAGTTCGGCAAAGACGCGAAGGTGTGGGACGCGAGCAAAATCGTCATCATCCCCGACCACTACATCTTCACTGCCGACCCGCACGCGCGCCGCAACATCGAGATCCTGCGCGCGTTCGTCAAAGAGCAGGGCATCAAGTATTACTACGACCCGGACTTCCTCCAGAGCGAAGGGATGCCCAGCCCCTACATTGACCCAAGCAAAACGCACTACAAAGGCGTGTGTCACATCGCCCTGCCCGAAGAGGGGCATACCCGCCCCGGCGAAGTGCTGTTCGGCACCGACAGTCACACCTGCACGGCAGGCGCGTTCGGCGAGTTCGCCACCGGCATCGGCAACACCGACGCGGGGTTTGTCATGGGCACGGGCAAACTGTGGGTGAAAGTGCCGCCCACCATGCGTTTCGTGTTTGAGGGGGAACTGCCCGAATACATCATGGCGAAGGATTTGATTCTGGCTGTCATCGGCGAAATCGGCGTGGACGGCGCGACCTACCGCGCGATGGAGTTTGCCGGTCCGGCGATCTATCAACTCGGCAAAATCGCGGCGGGCTACGACCACCCCGCCAACATGGAGGAGCGCATGACGCTGTGCAACATGGTCATCGAAGCGGGCGGCAAAAACGGCGTCATCGCGCCCGACGAGGTCACGCTGGATTACGTCCGCCAGCGCACGGCGAAGGGACATGTCCCCCAGGAGTTCCGCGTCGTGCATAACGACCCCGACGCGCGGTTCTGCTACGAGAAAGTCTTCAACGTGACCAACATGGAGCCGCGCGTAGCCAAGCCGCACTCGCCCGACAACAAAGCGACAGTCCGCGAGGTGCAAGGCACGCCGATTGACCGCGCCTACCTCGGCAGTTGCACCGGCGGCAAAATCACCGACTTCATCGCCGCCGCCAAAGTGCTGCGCGGCAAGCAGGTCAGAGTGCCGACCTTCATCGTTCCCGCGACAACGGACATCCAACGCGGCTTGGACGAGTTCAAACTGAACGGGCAAACGCTGAGGCAGGTATTCGAGCAAGCCGGTTGCATCATCGGACCGCCCTCCTGCGGCGCGTGTTTGGGCGGACCGCTGGACACCCTCGGACGCTTGAATGAACCCCTCACCTGCATCTCCTCCACGAATCGCAACTTCCCCGGACGCATGGGGCATAAAGAAGCCCGCGTTTATCTCGCCTCGCCGCTCACCGTCGCCGCCTCCGCTGTGGAGGGTGTGATTGCTGACCCGCGAGAGCATCTGGCGGAGGGTTAAGGGTGACACCTGTCCTCAACCCTCACAAATCGTCTGTCGTGTCACAATCGTTCTTTGCTCGTTGGTTCGGCTGGCGCGTGATTCACTCGTCGCTGCGCGAGGAGGCATACGCTTTTGGAAATTTCACGGACGAAGCGCGACGGTTTCTGGATCGAACGTGGATCATTCAGCCGCCCGATGGCGTAGCGTGGCTGGCGGCGAAGATGGCTGCGCTTACTCCGCGCTGGGTGCCAGGCACCGGTTCATGGATCCGCACGGGTGAACCGACGGGGCTGGCATGTCCGCCTTTCTTCACCTTTCTGACTTCCGCTTACCTCGACGTTCCCACCCTCGCCCACGAATTCACCCATCACGTTTACGAGCGTCTGCCACGCCCGCTTAAACGACAATTTCTCACGGACTATCATCGGTTGCTTGACACCCATCCGCAATTTGCTTTTTACATGAAGCACCAAAGCGGCATGGAACAATACGGCAATCCGCGGGACGTGCGTGAACTTCACCAGCGCGTCATCGAGTTCTTCAACTACGGTCGCGCTCCTATGCCTGAGTATTTGAGAAAGTATTACCAGCGGCACTTCCACCTGCGCCTGTCGGACTCCACTTGACATCTCCACATTCTGCCGTTCGACACCCCCCGCCGCCGCAGGAACGCGTCAGGGCGAGCGGAGCAAAGCCATCCCCGCCCGAAGGAATCGTCATTGCGAGCGCAGCGGAGCCATCTCGAATGACACACCAGCCCTTGGCGTCCCTCAAATTTTTTTCTGCCGGATGCTTGGCTTTTTTTTCAAAGAGCGTATAATAGGGGTCAAACCAGGGTTATGCAGGCAACCGCGTAACCCTTGATGAAGAGCCTCTCCGCAAACTCTCCCCTCCTTACCAAGGCGGGGTCGGGGGAGGTCCAGAGCCAGCCAACAACCCCCGGTGGTCCTCCTGATAAAGGGGGATAGCAAGGTTTGCGGAGAGGCTCTAAGTGAAGGAAGAAGGTGATACCCTGTGCGTTGCGCGGCATGCGGCTTTGAGAACTCAAGGGGAGCGGTTTTTTGCGGGGCGTGTGAGACAGGGTGGGCCGAGGCAGCCCCGCGCCGCGTGGTTGGTGCGTCCTCGGCTTTCCCGCCCAAGCCATGGCAGGGGTGGGTGATGTGCGTGGCAGGTCTGCTTTTCCTGGTCTGTGGGGGTATGGGTCAGACTCAGGTTCCATGCCTCACCTTGCGGGGCGTTTTCGTGGCGCCCGACCTCGTTCGGCAGGGGATGGAGCGACGTTTGGGGCGGGGGGAGATTGATCGGGTAGTGCTGCTGGATAGCCACAGGGTGCTGGTCATCAGCGGGGGCGGGGCGGGGGTGTTTGACCTCTCTGGGGATGGAGGCGTGGAGGGTGGGAAAGCCCTGTGGGAGATAGACTATCCGGCATCGTGTGGGGCATTAAGCCCTGATGGGCGGTGGCTGGCGTTGGGG
>JANWYM010000558.1 GCA_025055355.1 Abditibacteriales bacterium | reverse complement strand
CAGCACGTTCGTGCGCAGCGAGTGGGAAAGATGCACGCACGTATCGCGCGGCAACGGTCGGCCACCCATGAGAAACGTCTCCCGCAGGGTCACTTGTTCCAGCGCAAGCGTGCGCAGTTGCGCGAGCGCAAAGTGCTGGCGAAATTTCTCCTCCCGCGTTGCTTGCCGCTGCGGGGGCGATTTTTTCTGAACCTGTTCAGAGACGTTCAAGCGATGGATGTGAACGTGCGCGCTGTGCTCCCAGCCGCGCAGAATCGGTTCCAGTTCGCCGTAGCGCTGCAGCGCCAGCACGAACGAAGGCATGAGTATCTCGATTTTGCGGCTTTTGAGTTCGCGCCCCAAGGAGCCATGCACCAGTCCCGTGGTGTCCACAATCACCACCTCCGCGCCCGCGCGCAGCGCCGCGTCGGCCATCTTTTTCGTGCCGATGAGGGTGGGCAAGAGCAGCCCCACGGGCGCGGTCGAGCCGACGAAGTAACAGCCGCGACAGGGAATCTCCGCCGGGTGCGACACCGCGCGTTCCACCAGGCCCCAGCCAATCGTGCCGGGCGCGCCGATGTCCGACTGCCCTACGTCCGCGTCCACGACCGCCGTGCGCACCTGCCGTTCAAACAGCGCGTTGGCGAGATAACCGCAGAGCGTCGTTTTGCCTGTATCTACCGCGCCAATAACGCAGACCACCACCGGACGGGGCGCGCGGCTTATCGCCTCCAGCGCCGTCTCCCACGTTGTAGGAATGTCAAAACCCATGATCGCCTCCACCTCCGAATCCCCTGACCCGCTCACCCCCGATGAGTTCACGTTTTCACACCGACGATTGTGGGCAAACTGCGGGTGAGGAGGTGACCGCCATGCGATGGCGTCAGGTGGGTCTCTTAGCCGTCGCTCTTTTGATCGGGCTGGGTGTCATCTACAAGATGACCCGCAGTTCGCCGCCGTCGGACCGGGAATTGATCCTTGAGTTAATTGAGACGGGCAAGCAAGCCATCGAAAGGAAGAGCCCGCGCCGCGCGATGCGCCTGATTGCCGAAGACTACTCGGACGATGAGGGCAACAACTACCGCGCCTTGCAACGACTCGCTAACCAGGTTCTCACCGGAGCGCGCCAGATTCAGGTGACCATAGCCGCCCTGGAGATTCAACACCTTCAACCGCCCGACGCCATCGTGCGTGTCGCCGGCATTGTCGCCCTCTCCGATGTGGAATACACAGACAAGCATGAGTTCGACCTGACTCTTTACCTCGTCAAACGGAACGGGGCGTGGAAAGTCCGCCGCATTGAAGGGATGAAAATCACGACGGAATGAGGTCATTGATTTAGAACTTCACCTGATACATCACAATTCCAATCCCCGCGTTGATGTAGTTGACTTTTTTGCTGACGCCTTCCGCGCTGGTCGGCTCTTTGACCAGCAGGGTGCTTTGGCGGTTGTGCCAGCCGAAGACGAACTTGTCCCGCCCGAAGATGAACTTGTTGATGACCTCAATGAGGTCCGGCGCCATCGCACCCAACACGCCGCTGAGAAACTTCTTGTCCTTCGTCTTTTTGTAATGCTTCCACACCTGGCGAAGTTCGATGAGGTTCAACCCGACCGTGAGCGGGATCGTTTCGTCGTTGATAAACTCGCCTTCCGAGAAAACAACCGAGCCGTAAATGACGTAATCAAACGCGATGTGGCTGATAAACCCCTTGAAGAAGGCTTCTCTCGCGTTCCCACTGCTTTTGCCCAAAAGACCGCCAATTTTGGCGTGAACGCCGATGTCGCCCGCCCACACGGCACGACTTCCGCTCAACGCTGCGACCATCACCATCGCTACGAGAACTCTTTTCATGAATGACCTCCTGTTGAAAGTGTGAGGGATTATAACACATCCTCAAAAAAAAAGCCAAACTGTCGAGACTTGACAAGCGTCAGAGAAGTCGGATACAATGGGAATCAGCAAGTCATAATGGAGGTGTCACCATGACACGCCCGTGGTTGTCTCCAGTGATTGTGTTCACCGCTCTTCTCGTGCTGACCGCGCCCGTCGGGGCGGGCAGAGGCGGGGGGGGCAGGGGGAGTGGCGCGGGGGGAGGAGGACAACGCGCCAGCGCGCCCGCTTCGATGTCAAACGCGTCTCTATCCTCCTTGCGCAGCCACCGCGCCGGACGCGATATAAGCACGCCCTCCCCGTTCTCTGCGCTGTCCCGCGACCGCAGCGGCGTGGAAACGCGCCGCCGACTCGGTGGCGACTCCTCTCTGTCCTCGTTGTCGCCTCTCGCTTCGCCCCTGTCATCGCCCTTTGCCACGCGCGCGGAGCGGCGCGGCTTGGAACGGTTTGGCCGCTCACTGGACGTGCCTGCGCCGTTGTCTTCCCCGCTCAGTCTGCGCGAGCAGCGGCGCAATTTCAGGAACGACGCCGAGAGCGATGCGCCTTTTGGCAGCCTGCGGCGGCAACGCAACGAGAATGCCCCCACTGACCAAGACCCGCAAAGCGTCGGTTTGCGACCGGGTGCGTCGCCCACGTCGCCGCTGACCCGCGACAAGAACCGAACGGAGTTCTTCGGACGGCATGAGGGCTTCCAGCGGGGCGGGCATCGCCGGCGGGACGAGGACAACGTGAACGGGCTGCCTCGGGGGCGACATCTGGGACCGCACGATCTTGAACACAACGACCTGCAGGAGGGCACGCACGTCGACACGCTCCGGCGCAACGACGGTTCCGTCACTCGAGGACCCCGTTGTACCCGGCGCGTCATCGTCCGCCCCCGCACACCGATTGTCGTCGTGCAACCCAGACCGATTGTCGTGAACCCCTTCTCCTCAGCGGTCGTTGCCACGACAGTTCCCTTCTCTTCGGCAGCGTTCATCACAACCTCACCGTTCTTTGTGGCGCCCAGTTTCAGCCTATTCACGCCTTTTGTCTGCGCACCCGTAGTCAGTTTCTTCCCTTCGCGCTTCGTCACATTCCACCTGAGCGGAACGTTCGGGCGCTTCGGCTTCGGCGCGACCTTCGGCGACTTTGGGTTCAACGATTTTGACCGTCAGACTATCATCACCACGCCGTTCTTCACGCAGCGTCCGCTTGCGCCCCTCGTCGACCTGCCGGAGCGAGCGCCGCTCATCGCCGAGAGAAACGACGCGCGGGTGGACGCGCTGAGAACCCCGCTCGAACCGCCCGCTCCCGTCCCAACCCTTTACACGCCCCCCGAGGACCCGAACGTGACCATTGAAGCGGCAGGGGACGACCTGCGCCTCCGCTGGACGGGCGACCCCGACGAGGTAGCGTGGGTGGACTTCATTTTGGGCGACGCGCTCCAGGACGCCCTC
>JANWYM010000557.1 GCA_025055355.1 Abditibacteriales bacterium | reverse complement strand
TGCTGCACCTCCTGCGTGCGCGCGCCTTCGTAAACGAGCGATGCCTGCTGCTTGGCGGTCTCATATTGCGATTTGGCGACCTCGAGTTGCAAGGCAATTTCGTCAAACTTCTGCTTCGTGATGACGCCCTCATCGGCGAGCGGCTTGAAGCGGTCGTAGGTTGCCTGCGCGGTTTTGAGGTGCGCTTCGGCTTGGCGCAGAGCGGCATCGGCTTGCAACTTCTGTTGTTTCCGCGCGCCCTCCTTGACGAGGCTCAGTTGCGCTTGCGCTTGCGCCAGTGCTGCCTTTGCCTGATGCACGCCCTCTTCCGCCTGCGCCTTGCCTGCTTCGGCTTGGCGCACGGCTTCATCGGCTTGCAGTTTCTGCTGGCGGCGCGCACCCTCTTTAACGAGGCTGAGTTGCTCCTGCGCCTGCCTGAGTGCGGCGCGGGCTTGTTCAACGCGCGTGCGGCTTTGTGTGCGCTGAATGACCGCGCCAGTTTGCGCCTGTGCCAACGCCGCGCGCGCGGCAAGCACGGCGGCTTCCGCCTGTCGCACCTGCGCGGCGAGGTCGGCGGACTCCAAGCGCACCAGCGTTTGCCCCGCCCGCACGCGGTCGCCTTCCCTCACGTAAACAGCGGCGACCCTGCTCATCACTTTGGGCGCGAGGTCGGCGGTGAGGGAGGTTTTGACCGTGCCAGTGACTTCAATCACTTCTGCGCTCTCGCTCGCCCGCACCGTCATCGTCTCCACGCTCACGGCAGGCGGTGCGGTCGGCGGCGCAGCGGCTTCGGTTGCGTGCGACGACTGCTCCTCCCGCCGCCCCCACCACACGCCCACAGCGAACATGAGAACCAACAAAACTCCGATACCCACCGCTTTTGACCGCAAGGGACTCACCTCCATAGGTTGTCAAGGGAACAGAGCCAGAGGAGGAATCAACGTTACAAAAGATGTAGGGACTCGTCAACTGTCCCGCCGCAGCACCAATGCCGTGACCGAATGAGGGGGGAACGCGTAGGTCAGCCCCGTCCGTTTCGCCTTCACCTTTGCCTCCACTAATCGCACCGCGTCGGGTTGCTCAAACGTATTCACCGACAGAAAACTCTCGCCCACGATGGTGTGCGTTGTCACCTCCGGGCGCGGCGCAAAATCGTGCAGGGCAATTTCGGCGGTCAGCGCCGCCGATGGATGACGGTTGGTGACCAGCAGCGTCAACGTGTTGCCGTCGTCACTAAGCAGCGCAACGGCGTCCAGATACGGCGCGTCCTGCACGGCGGGCAGGTCGTGGAATTGTGGCACGGAGAACGTCGGACTGGTCACGCGCAAGCGCACGGGAATCCGCCCCGATTGCGTGGAATAGAGCCGGGACGTGAGGTTGACCGGGTGCTGCCACACACACTCCCGCCATTTCGCCAGCCCGCCCGCGTGGTTGACCAGCGCGCTGTGCGTAATCATCTCCACTAAGTCGCCCAGCCGAATCGCGGTGTTGATGATGCCCGCGAGGTAGAGGGCTTCGGTCAGCGTCTGATTGTTGGGGCGGCTGGGGGTCATGATCTGCAGTTCCGTGATGGCGAGGCGCGGCGGCGTGACCTTTTGCGCCATCTGTTTGCCCAACGCGGCGAGGTGACCTTCATACCAGACGGGGAACGCGGCGAGGGAGCGATAGACCTCTGCGGGGTTCGCGTCAGGCGGGACGCCGTGCGCGATGAGGGTGTGAATGGAGAGCGAGTGCAGGATGTCCGCGTCCTTCTCGATGAGTGGGGCGTTCCAGCGGGCGTCCTGCCCGCAGGCGATGATGTGAATGGTCGGGTCCACCGCTTTCATCGCGTTGTAAAATCGGCGGTAGCGTTCCGCGTATTCCTCCGCCGTGCAGTGACCGATTTGCCAGTTGCCCCACAGTTCGTTGCCAATCTCCCAGAGTTTGACGTTGTAGGGTTGGGGGTGTCCGTTGGCGGCGCGGCGGCGCCCCTGCGGTGTCTCCACGCTGCCGTTGCAGTATTCGACCCAGCGCGCCGCTTCTTCGGGCGTGCCGTTGCCCGCGTTGATGCAGATGAGCGGTTCGCAGCCGACCGCCGCGCAGAACGCCATCATCTCGTCCGTGCCGACGTGGTTGTATTCGGGCGTCCCCGGCCACGCGGGGTTGCGGCGCATGGGGCGGGCGTCCACTGGTCCCACGCCGTCTTCCCAATGATAGCCGGAAGCAAAGTTCCCGCCGGGGAAGCGCAGCAGCGGGAGCTTCATCTCGCGGCAGTAGCGCACCACGTCGGCGTCGAAGCCGTTCACGTGGTCGGCGGGAAACAGGAAGCACTGGTCGAGCCACACCGTCCCCGGCGCGGTTAAGCCGATGGTCAGCAACAGCGGCTCCCCCCGCCGGATGCCGACGGCGTTGACCGTCAGGCGCAGGGCGTGCTTCTTCCACTTGTCCGTCAGCGGTTCAATCGTGCCTGACGCGAGAACGCGCTTTTCATCGGCGGTGCGCACCGCGACGCGCAGGGACTTGCCGCTGCCCTTCGCCCACACGCTCAAGTCAAATCTCCTCTCTCGATGCAGCGGGAGGCAGAGCGGCTGCAGGACGCCGACTTCAGCGGAGGACAGCGAGCGCACTTCTATCTTCTGCGACGTTTCCGAGTTGATGCGCTCCGCGTCCCGCGCATAACGCACGTCGCCCGCGCCGTATCGCGCCCAGCCATAAGCGACGCCGCTCTGAAAACTGTCCGCCAATCGCTGGCTCGTCGGACGGTGCAACTCCGGCGGCAGCCCCAGCCAACCGGCGCGGTGCGCCAACGTCTCGGCGACCGACTGGTTGCCCCACGTGAAATACTCCTCCGACTCAAAGCCCGGATTGAGCAGAACCTGCGCCCACAAGCCGCCATACACGTTGCGCCCCAGGTGTTCGGTGAACTTCCCGAATAGATACCGCGTGATGGGCTTGCCGCGTTCAGCGGCGAAGACCTCCAATTTCGCTGGGTCGCCGGGCACGAACTCCACAACTTTCGGCTTTTGTCTTTCCACCTGACCCCCTCCTGCAACTACGACGAGAAGCCATAACGGTAGGACAGTCTTGCTTGGCATCTTCTGTTTCTGCCAACGCATGAAAAGTCCCAACGGATCTTTCTTTTTCCAATGAAGTCGTGACCCGTTGGGACTTTTCATGCGTTGTCAAAAAGAACAGCCTCAATAGGCTTGTATCAATTCTAACATTGCCCGGTCCAACTTGTGCCCGCGAAACTCCTCATACTTCACGTCCTGTCGGTTGCTGTCGAGGATGCCGAACGAGCCGCGAAAGTTCCACAGCGCCCAACCCCAGCCTGCTTCCTTCCAAAGTTCCAGACAG
>JANWYM010000556.1 GCA_025055355.1 Abditibacteriales bacterium | reverse complement strand
AGGCGACTCTCCACCTGCGTCAGCCGCTGGTCCATCTGCTCTAAGCGCGTCGTCAGAGTCGCCTCCACCCGCTGCAACTCACTGCGCAAGGCAGTATTGTCACCGCGTATGGCTTGCAGTTCAGGAGCCACCACATCCTGAATGGCACGTTTCACAGTCTCGTAGATGTTAAAAAGAGACATAGTTTATCTACCCTTCACTTGCACTGTTACACATCCGTCCTTCAACACGACCTCTGCCTCCCGCCCCACCGGCGCCTGCACGGCGCTTGTGATTGTTTGTTTCGTGCGCGCGTCGCGGAACACAGCGTAGCCGCGCGCCAGCACGGCGTGGGGGTCGAGGGCTTGGAGTTTTGCCATGAGCGTTTGGAGCCGCGCCGTCCGCCAGCGGTGGGATTGTTGAATGCCCCGTGCCGCCCGGTCGCACAAGTCGTCTACCAATTGCCGCCGATAATCTATATGCTCTTGGGGGTGCGTCATCACGCGACGGCGCAGAAGCCCCTGCAGGGCTTGGCGCTCGATTTCCACCTTTTGCGACAATGCGCGGGTCAGCCGTTCTTTGAAGTTTTCCATCGCCGCCAGCCACTCGCGCACGTCCACCGTTACTAACTCCGCTGCGGCGGAGGGTGTGGGGGCGCGCAGGTCGGCGACGAAATCGCTGATAGTGAAATCGGTCTCGTGTCCCACCGCGCTGACGACAGGAATCCGCGAGTGGAACACCGCGCGCGCCACCGCTTCATCGTTGAACGCCCACAGATCCTCCAGACTCCCCCCGCCACGCCCGACGATAAGCACGTCAATATCAGGGCAGCGGTTCGCCCACTCAATCGCCCGCACGATGTCTGGCGGGGCATCCGCGCCCTGCACCAAACAAGGGATGACCAGGATGCGCGTGCCGGGCGAGCGGCGACGGATAATCGTTATCATGTCGCGCAGCGCAGCCCCCGTCGGCGAGGTTGCGATGCCGACGCACTGGACAAAGCGCGGGAGCGGACGCTTGCGCGCCACATCGAACAGCCCTTCCTCTTGCAGCCGCTTCTTCAGGCGCTCAAACGCTTCAAACAGCGCGCCCACACCGTCGAACGACATCGCGCTGACGTAGAGTTGATAATCCCCGCGCGCTTCATAGACGCTGATGTATCCCCGCGCCACCACCCGCGCCCCGTCCTCCGGCTGGAAGCGCAGCGCGGCATTGTCACGGCGGAACATCACACAGCGCAGTTGGCTACCTGTGTCTTTGAGCGTAAAATACATGTGCCCTGATGTATGCCGCTTGAAGTTGGAAATCTCCCCCCGCACCTGCACGTCCATCAGCGTCGCGTCCTCCTCCAGCAGCCGCTTGATGTGGCGCGTCACCTCGCTGACGGTCAGCACGGCGCAGGACGGCTCGTCGGCGCGGTGCGAGGCGGCGGGTGCGGCGCGGGAAGCGAAGAGTCCTGTAAGAACGGGGTCGTTCATATCTGGGTTTTAGGTTTTGGGTTCTGGGTTCTGGGCGCAACCGCCCGCCGTAGACGCCAGGACCTAAAACCTGATGTTGAGGCGGCGCAGGAGGCGCTGCCGACGCACTTAGGGTGCACTGCCCCCGCGGGACGCATACCGCTTCGCTGCCTCCAGGGTGTTGTGCAGCAGCATGGCAATCGTCATTGGCCCGACGCCGCCCGGCACGGGCGTGAGGGCAGCGGCGACTTCTTTCACCTCGTCAAAAGCCACATCGCCGACGAGACGGTAACCGGTCTGGCGTGTCGCGTCCGCCACACGGTTGATGCCGACGTCAATGACGAACGCCCCCGGCTTGACCCAATCGCCGCGAACCATCTCTGCGCGTCCGACAGCGGCGACGAGAATGTCGGCGGAGCGGCACACAGCAGGCAAGTTTTCGGTGCGGGAGTGGCAAATCGTCACAGTGCAATCGCGGTGCAGCAGCAGCATGGCGACGGGCAGCCCCACGATGTTGGAGCGTCCGATGACCACCGCCCGCGCCCCGCGCAGGGGCGCGCCCGCCTTTTCTAATAGGACGATAACCCCCAACGGCGTGCAGGGGACGAACAGCGGCTCGCGCCCCTTCATGCACAGCCGTCCGATGTTGAGGGGATGAAAACCATCCACGTCCTTATCCAAACTGACCGCGCCCAGAACGCCTTCCGCGTCCAACCCGTGGGGCAGTGGCAATTGAACGAGAACACCGTGCACGCGGGGGTCAGCGTTGAGGCGCGTCACCAGGGCGACGACTTCCTCCTGCGTCGCCGTGGCGGGCAACTCGTGCGCGAACGACTCCATGCCGACCTCAGTGCACGCCTTGCGCTTGCTGCGCACGTAGGCGTGTGAGGCGGGGTCGTCGCCCACCAGCACCGTCGCCAGCCCCGGTGTGATGCCGCATGCAGCTTTGAGATGCTCGACCTGTTGTTTAATTGTCGCGCGGATTTCGGCGGCGAGGGCTGTGCCGTCTAAGATTCTCGCGGGCATTGTCTCGCTCCTCCTCTTTCGTGAACCCCTTGGCGCGGGCGAAGTTGCCCAGGATGCCGTTGACGAACTTGCCCGATTCCGCCGTGCTGTAGATTTTGGCGAGTTCTACTGCCTCGTTGATGGACACACTATAAGGGATGTCGTCCATCTCGAGGAGTTCATACAACGCCATGCGCAGCAGGTTGCGGTCCACGTTCGCCATCCGCTCCAGCGTCCAGCCCGCCGCGTAGTGGGCGATAATGTCATCTAACTGCGCCCGCTTGCGCGTCACACCGCGTGCCAACGTCTCGGCGAAACTCCACACCTCCGACGACGCCGGCCAGAGCGCTTTGGACATGGCAATCACTTCCTCAAGCGGCAGTCGTCCGACGTCTACTTGGAACAGAACCTTCAGCGCTAACTCGCGCGCGGTGCGTCGCTTGCCCATGCTTCAGTGACCAGTGAGCGGTAAGCAGTGACCAGTGACCAGTAACCAGTGACCAACTCTCTGGTCACTGGTTACTGGTCACTGGTCACGGATCATTGAGTCGCCTCTGAATGAAGTTAGTGCTAATTTCGCCCCGCCGGAAGAAGGCGTTCGCCATGATGCGCTGGTGATAGGAGAGCGTCGTTTTGATGCCTTCCACCGTTGTCTCCGCCAGCACGCGCTCCATGCGGTGGATGGCTTCCTGCCGGTCCCGCCCGTGCACGATAATTTTTGCCAGCAGCGAATCGTAGTAGGGCGGCATAATGTAGCCCGCGTAAAGATGCGAGTCCACGCGCACGCCCGGACCGCCGGGCGGGATGAACTGCGTGATCTCGCCCGCCGAGGGGGTGAATTGCCGGCTGGGGTCTTCTGCCGTGATGCGGCACTCAAT
>JANWYM010000555.1 GCA_025055355.1 Abditibacteriales bacterium | reverse complement strand
CCGCGTCAATGTCCTTGCGGTCAAGCAGATAGCGGTAATCCTTGCACAGAAACGGCGTGCCTTGCGTCACCTTCTTCGCTGCGCTGGCGAGACGGTTCGCGTCCACGTCGCACAACGCTGCGGCATCCGGGCGGACGTGGTAACTGCCCATGCCGCCCACGCCGATATACCCAATCACGATGCGGTCGTTCGCGCCGGGATGACCGGGCTTGGCGAGCACGCCGCTGGAAATGATGTGGGGAATGGCGAACGTCGCCGCCGCCGTCGCCTTGAGGAAATCACGTCTTGTTTGGGTCGGGTTGTCTTCCATCGCTGACGACACTCCTTTCCTTCGAGTCGTCTCAAGTTGGCTCTCATTGTAACAGAACGGGCGAGATGTGTCCAGCGAGATGGAGGTTCGGTCAGCCGCAACAAATTGATCCGCTCTTCCTTCAATCCCTCCCTACCGAAAACGCCTATCATGGCGAGCGCAGCGAAGCCATCTCCTGCGCCGCAGCAATCCCCGTCGCAGGAGATAGCTCCCCGCTACACCCACCATGACATTAGGAGTTCAGGGCAGGAAGCCCCTGCGAGCTGCTCTCGTGACGCTCTTCCCCTGTGGGGGGAATAAGGAGAAGAAGAGAATGAGGGCAATTGCGTAACCCCTAACTTTATCATCTCACTAACCGCTCCGCCTCTCTCTCCATTCTCTCAATTAAATCTCCTACGCGATACGTCAACTCTTCGATTTGCTCCTTGGTTAAGGGGGACGGCACGTCAAACGGTTCGCTGGCGACGATAGCGACGCGGGCAAACGGGAGGGGAATCATGTAGCGGTCCCACGTCGCAAGGAGTTTGCAGGGGTTCGCCGCAACACCTAAGGCGACGAGCGGACACTGCGCCAAGGAGGCGAGATAAATCGCGCCAGCCTGACAGCGGTGGCGCGGACCCGTCGGACCGTCGGGGGTTAAGGCGACAATGTGCCCCTGCCGCAGGATGCGGTTGCTCGCTCGCAAAGCGGCGACCCCTTCGCCAGATGAGCCGCGCACGACCCTCCAACCAAGCCTCTGAAAAGTCCGCGCCTGCAGTTCCCCCACGCGACTGCGGCTGATAAGAGCGTAGTATCCTCGCCGTTGCAGCAAATAGGCAGGCACCAGCGTTTTATCGTGCCAGACGACCAGAACCGCCCCACGCCCCTCCTGCCTGAGGCGGGCGAAAACATCTAACCCTTTGCAGTGTATGCGATAGGTGGCTGCCAGTATAATGATGAACAGCCGCTCCATCTGGGGCAGCAAATAGAGCCGCAGCTCTTTGACCCAGGGGATTTCGGAACGAACGAAGTAACGACGCAGATATTGCAGGAAGGCGCGCCGCCAGCCGCGCTGGCGGGGTTCGGTTGCGACAGTAGAATCCATCAACAGCAGCGATTAGGTAGTTGGATAGTTAGGTGGTCGCATGGTTGAGCGCAATCACCCAACCCCCAACCACCTCACCACCTAACTACCCCATTCCTGCCGTTTTATTCTTTGACAATCCGCCGCGCGCCGGCATAGTGCTTCGCGTAGAACTCCTCGTCGAGGCTATTGACCATCACCTGCCCGCCACGGCTGGAGGCGTGGATGAACCGACCCCCGCCAATGTAGATGCCCACATGCGAGATGCCGCGTTTATAAGTGTTGGCAAAGAAGACAAGGTCACCCTCCTTGAGTTGCTCCTTTTTGATGCGGGTGCCGAGGCGGAACAACTCGGCGGCAGTGCGCGGCGACTTCATGCCGTAAGATTTGAGAATGTGATAGACCAGCCCGGAGCAGTCAAACCCACGCGAGGGCAGCGACGCCCCGCGACGGTAACGGATGCCACGATACGCCATTGCGGAGTCGACCAACATCCTGCCTTTGGTGCTCATCTCCGAGTCCGCTACCACAGGCACAGACTCTACTAACGGTCGCGAGGCCAACGAAGGCGTCGTTAGCAACTTCGCCAACCGCTTGGGCAACTCCGTGCTGCCAACCACGGGCGCGGAGTTCTCAGTGTCCAAATTGCGTAGGAAATCGTAGGTCGCTGGATCTACGATGACCACTGACCACTGAACACTGAACACTGACTTAGTGAGGGAGCGACCTGCGGGCTGTTGCCCTACGGTCTGACGCGCTGCCGCCCTTTCCGCTGACGGCTGAAACGCGCCAACAGATAACGGCTTCAACCTTGCCAGTGGCACCCGTTGGGATTTCTCATCTGTTGGGGTCATCCGATTTCGAGGTTGGGATGTGGATTGAGACTGTCGCACCGCCACCGTCAGCGGAGAGGAGCCACGTTTTGCAGGCAGGACTTGGGTCGTGCGCGGCTTGCGTTGCGGAGCAGGGGACAACATCGCGACCTGCTCTGGGCGGTCGGCTTCGAGGTATTTCCACAGCACCCAACCGACAATGCCCTTTTTGGTTTTGATTTTGTAAAACCCCGCGCGCTTGCCCAGAACTTTGACCTGGGCGCCCTGCACCAGCGCCACGACCCGATGCCCGGCTATGGCGGGCTGCTTGCGCACGTTCAGAACTTCAGTAGTCACAGTGCCAATCACGTCACGAGACGGAACCGATTTCTTTTGCCTTGACCGTACCTGCGATGGTTTGCCCGATGTTTGCTTCATACGGTGCTTCTTTTCGGCGAACACGGCTGATGTCAATAAGCCTATAACAACCGCCAGCCATATCAACCGTCCCACCGGCGTATAGCCTTTCCTTGACATTGCATCACCTCGTCATCCAGGTTTTCACAACTTGCGCAGTATTGTAACAGGTATTGTGCCAAATGTCAATTCCTACGAGCTCTTTCCTAAACTTTTGCGTTGCGCGCTTCTCTCCCTCCCCGCCGTAGGAAAGCGTCAGGGTGCCGAGGAGATTGCTTCGCTTCGCTCGCAATGACACTGATGACCATCATGACAAGCGCCACGCAGCCATCCGCCGAGTGCCTGTCATAGCGAGCGGAGCGAAGCCATCCGCCAAGTGCTGTCATGGCAAGCGCAGCGAAGCCATCCCCTGCGGAGGGGCTTGCTGGGGCGGAGGGGATTGCTTTGCCTCGTTCCTCGCAACCGCTGCGCTCCTCGCAATAATACTCTCATGTGTAGGGGATGTCTCCGCTGCGCCCGCCATGACGTTCACTTTCGAAGGAAAGGGCAAAACGGAAAAGTTTAGTCTTGCGGAAGCAACCGACCAGTGGGCGGGCGAGCCGTCGGGAGAGCGAGGCTCCTGCCGCGCCAAGTTCGGTTCGGTAGGATCAGTTGGCTCGGCAGGAGCCTCGCCCTCTCGAAACGACCGACGACGAGAACGATGTTCAGAGGAGGGAAG
>JANWYM010000554.1 GCA_025055355.1 Abditibacteriales bacterium | reverse complement strand
AGGTTCACGTCGCGTCCCTCGCCCGCGAATTGCAAAAACAGGGCTGCACAGTTCACATCGTCGGGCGAGGGGGACAGTGGTATCCCGATTTGATGTTCATCTTGCCCGCGCAGTTTGACCCGCGCCGTTATGACATCGTTCACACGCACGGGCAGTTCGGAGCGCGGAATTTCCGCTACCGCAAAATGTGCCGCCGCGTGATTCATACGATTCATGGCACGACGCTGTCGACGCGCTGGGCGACGCGGCGTCCGCTGTCGCTGCTCAACTGGCGCAATTACCTCGCACTGTGGCAGGAGGCATTGGGCGGGCACGGCGCGCACCACTGCATCGCCGTCAGCCGCAAAGCCGCGTGGGACGCGCACCGGCAGTATCGCGTGCCGCTGGGCAAAATGACGCTGATCCCCAGCGGGCAGTCCGTCCAACGCCCCCGCGATGAGCGGTTGGCTTACTGGCGCGAGCGGTTCGGCATCCGCGAGGATGAATTTGTGTTCCTCTTCGTCGGGCGCGATGACGATTACGTGAAGGGGGCGTGGCGAGCAGTGAGCGCGTTCGCGCAGTGCGCGGCGGAGTTTTCTCATGTGCGGTTGCTGATGGTTCCCGGCGTGCGCGATTACGGACATCCACGCATCGTGCGAACGGGCGTGCTGCCGGTGGCAGAGGTCAGCGAAGTTTACTTCATCGCCGACGCGCTGGTGTGCAGTTCCTTCTCCGAGGGCTTCGCGCTTATGCTTGTTGAAGCGATGGGGGCAGGGCTGCCCGTGATTGCGACGGCAGTGGGCGGCAATACGGATTTGGTGGTGGATGGCACAAACGGCTTGCTCGTCGACCGCACGTGCCGCGATTTGCCTGCGGCGATGCGCCGCCTGCTCACATCGCCCGAACTCCGCGAACGCCTCGCGCGCGGGGCGGCGCAGACGGGTCGCGCCTACACGTGGTCGGCAATCGGCGAGCGCGTCGCCGCACTCTATCGAAGCGTTACAGGTTAGCACGTTGGCAGGTTGCACGTTGGCACGTTGGCACGTTAGCACGTTAGCAGGTTGCACGTTAGCACGTTAGCAGGTTAGCACGTTGGCACGTTGGCAGGTTAGCACGTTGACAGGTTGGCAGGTCGGCACGTTAGCACGTTGACAAGTTCAACGCTCCAACGTTCCAACGCTCCAACGTTCCAACGTTCCAACGTTCCAACGTGCCAACGTGCCAACGTGCTAACGTGCTAACTTTGACTAAATTAACCCGTGAAAGTCTCCGTCGTCATTCCCACTCTCAATCGTCCCGAGCCGCTCATCGGCACGCTGGTGTCGCTGCTGAACCAGACATGGGACGATTACGAAATCATCGTTGTAGATCAGTCGCCGTCACCGAATCCCGAGGTCGAAGCCCTGCTCCTCACTGCGCCGCATAACGTTCGATACTTTCTCGTGGACAGCAAGGGGTCGCCCGCCGCCCGCAACTACGGGATTGAATGGGCGACGGGCGATGTGGTGCTATCGTGCGACGACGACATCATCGCCCATCCGACGTTGATTGAGTGCCACGCGAGAAACTACGCGGACGCCAGCATCGGCGGTGTTGCCGGGCGCGTGCTGACGCAAGAGGACAAGCCGCTGAGTCGGATTCGTCACGTCGGAACATGCAACTACTACACGGGATGGATGACGGGCAACTTCAACGCAACGATGCGTTGTGACGTGGAGCATGTGCAGGGGGCGAATTGCTCTTTCCGCCGCGCGGTGTTGAAACAGGTGGGCGGCTTTGACGAGGCATTCACGCCGTTGGGGCACTTTGAGGAAGCCGACCTGAGTTTGCGCGTGCGGCGGGCGGGCTGGCGCATCGTGTTTGACCCGCACGCCGCTGTGACGCACTTGCAGCACCCCGCCGCTGGCAACCGCCCGATCAGTTTCCGCGAGCGCACTTACTGGCACTTCCACAACTACGGGCTTCTGTTCTGGAAGGACATGCGCCGCGTGGGGCTGCCGCTGTTTCTTGCCGTTCAGACCGCGCGGGCGGCAGGTTACGCTGTGCGCCAGCGTGACCCGCTGCTGTGGGGGATAGGCGTTTGCGCGCTGGCGCGCGGCTTGGTGCGCGCCATGAGGGAAAGCCAACGCGCTCGCGCTCAGTCCCCGCAAACGAAACTTGCGTCGTCATAGCCCATGACTCCAAGCGCTCAGGCTGGCAGCAGCAACGCCATCCGCTTCGCTCGATCCCTTGCATTTTTACTCAAACTATGTCAGAAACAGAGGGAGGAAGACGCCATGTCCGTTGACACAATAAAGGAGTGGAGGATTTGGCTTATTCGCTATCGCTCTTCCTGCCCTGTTTCAATGAAGAGCCAAACGTGGAGCGCACCGTCAGGGCGTCCGTGGCGGCTCTGCGGGAAGTGACCGACGATTTTGAAGTGATTGTGGTCAATGATGGCAGCCGCGACCACACAGGGGAAATCGCGGAGCGGCTCGCCGCCGAGAACTCCCATGTGCGCGTGTGCCACCATGAGCAGAATCGCGGCTATGGCGCCGCGCTGCGCACAGGGTTTCTCGCCGCACAAAAAGAGCTGGTCTGTTTCATGGACGCCGACGGGCAGTTCGATCCCCGCGAAATCAGAGGTCTGCTGTCGCTGGCAGACCAGGCGGACATCGTGACCGGTTTCCGCCTCAACCGCCGCGACCCGTTCATCCGCTCAGTGAACGCCTTTCTGTTCAACCGCCTCGTGCGCCTGCTGTTTGGGTTGAAGGTGATGGATTTAAACTGCGCGTTCAAACTTTACCACCGCCGCGTCGTGGACGCCATCGCGCCGCAGTTGGAATCCACCGGCGCGTTCATCAATGCCGAGATGCTGATTCGGGCGCGGAAGGCGGGCTTCTCCATCGTGGAGGTGGGCGTGCACCACTACCCCCGCGTCGCTGGCACGCAAACCGGCGCGAACCCTCGTGTCATCCTGCGCGCCTTCAGGGAACTGGGCGTGCTCTTTTGGAAGTTACGCTAAAAGGTTCCGTGCTGCAAATGTCTGGGGGGACTGTGCCGATAATAGGAGCGGTATGAACGGCTATGACATCACCCCCGAAGTCTCCGTCGTCGTGCCGATGTATAATGAGGAGGAAAGCATCGCTGACACGGTGCATCAGTTGCGCGACGCGCTGAACCGGCTGACGGAGGATTGGGAAATCGTTCTCGTCAACGACGGCAGCACCGACCGCACTTACGAGGTCGCAGCAGAGGTCGCGCAGGACATCCCCGAAGTGCGCATCGTGTCCTACCAGCCCAACGGCGGGCGCGGGAAAGCGCTGCGCACGGGACTGGCGCACGCGCGCGGCGACATCATCGTCACCG
>JANWYM010000553.1 GCA_025055355.1 Abditibacteriales bacterium | reverse complement strand
AAAGTGGAGGGTGGTATCGCATTGCCATACCGAACTCTAACGCTCCGATTTCAGGCTGGATTCACAGTCAGTTCACGAAAAGGGTTCCAGAGGCGACTTTAGTTAAGGTGATAGAAGATAACGTGTTTTTGAGGAAAAGCCCTAATGTGTCTTCCAATAATCACGTTCAAACCTGGAGTAACACGCCGGGGAATTCTGGCTATCGGCAGGTGCGAGTCTGGTGGGGGCAGTGGTTCGTCAGCAAAGAGACATCGTCTGGGGCAGGGTCGCAAAAACCCTGGCATCGCATTGATATCCCCTATCTATACTTCAATGACCCTAAGACTACGACGAGAGTTCAAGACCCACCTGTCAAAGGTGATCGAGGCAATGTCAACAAGTATATAGGCGAAATAGGTGATGGATGGGTTGCTGGAGATACTCTGGAGGTCTCTTCTGGCACTACTCCGCCCCCTCTACAAGATGCACCGCCGGTCATCAGCAACCCCCGCCTCAGCAATACCACCTTCAGCAGCAAGGGGGGCAAGGTGACCGTTAGCGCGACCGTCACCGATGACAAGGGCGTCACCTCCGCCTGGGCGCTCATCAATGGGGCGACGCGCATTGACCTGAAACGCACAGGCAGCACCAGTTCCTACTCCGCCACCTGGCAAGCCCCGAAGAACACCGGCACGTCCGCGCGGACCTACACCATTGACCTCTACGCTCGCGACACCGCCGGCAACCAGACGGGACCAGTGCAGGCAGGGACGGTGACGGTGCAGGGCAAAGGCAAAAAGCAAGGGGCGTTGGAGGGCGATGAAGACCCGCTTGCGCTTAAACCTGGCGCTCCGACGCCTCTGACGCTCCGCCTGCTCGCTGCGGCTGGGGAGAGGAACGGTGCGGCGCGAGTGTTTGTGTTTATCCTGAGCAAGTCTGCCCGCGTCGAGGCGCGCTTGCTCAGTCCGACGGGGAAACTCGTCCGCCGCTTTGAGGGGCGCGAGGCACGAGCGGGACTGAACAGTTTGGTGTGGGAGGGCAAAACGCAAAGCGGGGCGGTGGCGGCGCGGGGACTCTACCTGCTGGAGTTACTCGCCGCCGACGAAGAGGGGCAGCAAGTGCGGGCGGCGCAGACGGTGGTAGTGCGTTGACCCTAAAAAGCGCGGCATTCGCCCAGAAAGAGACACGGCAGGAAACAGCCAGACAGACATGTTCCTGCCGCGTCTTGTTAGCCCTGACCGTTTATCACTGTGGTGGAGGAGGAGGGGAAATGAACAGTGGCACGCGACGCTGGGGTGGACTCCGCTCCAAAGCGACGGGCTACTTGTGCGGGCATCCCGCGCGGTCGCAAGTTTTCCGCAAGTCGCCATCCCCGCTTGGGAACGAGCCCCGCGAGGCTCTCCTCGGCGTTGAGTTGTTGTGTTGCTCTGCTCCTCGCCGCGACAATGGCAACGTGCCGATTTCGCCTGACGGCACCCCTTTGAGAGCGTGCCGAAGAATGTTCCTTCTCCCTTGACCCCCTCTTGCAAGGCGGGGCTGCCGATATAAAATCCGCTGGCGTGGGCTCAGAGAGTCTGCGAAGGTGGACGTTGTGACAGATTGCCCCCGATTTCAATCGGGGGAGAAATAGAGTGGCAGATTTTTTTCAACACGCTCTTATAAGGGATCACCCATGCGTCATTGACGCGCCACGCCGCCGGGAAATCATGGGCACAGGAGTCCCGAACTGGTTCGCGGATATCCTGGACCGAACCTCTTAGTGGGACGCGAAGGACGCAGAGAGCACGCGGAGAGCCACCGAGACTCTGTGTCCCTCTGCGTCCCCTGCGTCGAAAAACTCCAAGCAGGTGGAGCGTCCAAGGGTTATGTTCCGAGGAGTTGTTCATGTCCCCAAATATCACAGAAAAGATCACGCGTTCACGTTGAGAGCGTGTCGTGGGTGCTTGTGGGTGTTGCTGATAAGCGTCCTGGCGCTGAACCTCGGATGTGGGAGCCGTTCCCACTTGAGTCGAGGGCTTGCCGCAAAACTGATTCGGGACGAATTTGATAAACCTGTGATGGAGGCGTTGAAAGAAAGAGTGAAGGACTCGAAGGAGGATGAGAAAGCCATCAGCGTCCTCAGGACACGGCGGAGATCTTCCTCCCCAGCCGTGCGCCATCGCAGCAGTGCAAGTGGGAACCACGGAATCAGCCAGGGATTCAGAACAACAGACCTTGACCGAACGCGTGAGATTCCTGGAGAAAAATGGCTTTAAACCCACTGTGATAGACAACTCGATCTCATACTCCATTCTGGGACTGGAGAGTAGGGTAGGGCATTATGAGTTGTGGGTTGATTTGCCTCTCACGGATCCGTCGTTGAAATGTGGGGCAATTCGGCACGCATCGCCGACGCCCTACTTCTATTATGGTTGGCAATTTCTGCGGTATGGAGAAAATCTGCAGGTGGAGGTGACGGGGATCTCTCAACCCAGTCCGACGGAAGCTGTGGTGAAGTTCCGCTATCGCTGGTCGCCCATCCGGAAAACTGAGGAAAACTTGAATAGAATCCGGGAGTTGGCGTCGCAGGCGTCCCTGGGGGATCTTCTCGAAATCGCGTTACCTCGATGGGAAGGCGAGAGCGAGGCGATATTGAGGCTTTACGATGATGGATGGCGGGTGGAGAGAATAGAGAGCCAAACGGGAGGAATCATCGTCTGGTCGGCTGTGTTTCTTGGTGACGTTGCTCCGTGGTAACCGTCAAAAGTTACGCGGTTGCTGAGACCTTCTTTTCCCCTCCTCCAAGGGGAGGGTCTGGAGTTTGGCTGTTTTTTGCAGGCGAGCGGGATGGAGAGAGACGGTTGGGAACTGCCAGAGGCGGTTAAATCCGCACCGATCCGGCCACCGCGTTCCACAGCCCCGCCCACCACAGGTGATTTTTCCAGAGATTGCTGGTGGTCCTGGACCAAACTGCTTGAAATTCCCTCGTCCCCCACAGTTCCTGCCGATAGCCCCGCCACAATGAGTCGAACGACCAACGCCCAGACCCCCGCCCACCAGCGCCCCGATGGACGAACCGTCCCCTTGACTCAGCCCCAAGCCCGATACCCCGCCAGCAGCAGCACGGCGTAAACCCAGGCCGCCCAGGTCACCGACACAACCGCTCCCTGCTCTGACCAGCCCTGCATCTGCCCCACCCCCAACCCCCTCTTCATCTCTCGATGACTCCCTTCCACTTCTCACCGCTGCCACAGCCACCCGAGGATCTCCTCCACGGGCAGCGGCAACTCCCACCGCCCCCCGCGCTCGGGCAGGTGGCGCCAAATCCCCTTCACATCATAGGTCCCATCCCCCACGGCTATCAGCCATT
>JANWYM010000552.1 GCA_025055355.1 Abditibacteriales bacterium | reverse complement strand
AGGGCGCGGACGGCGCGCTCGAGCGAGGCGGGAAACGTTGTGCGCATGTCGTCGCGCTGCAAGATTTCGGCGGAGAGGGCGTTGGCGTTCGCCCAGGTCATCAGGCGCAGACGGGGGGCGAAGGGTTCAAAGTCAGGGAACACCTGCGGCAGCGCGGTGCTGGCAATGGCTGTTATCAAGCCGTTCCAACCCTCGTCAGCGGACACCAACTCCGCGACGGCGAACGCCGCGCAGTTAGCGATAAGGACTTCACCCTCCAAAAACACCTGCCGCATCAGCCGCCGCACCTCCGCGTCGCGCACAGGGGCATCCGCGCGCAAGCGTTCCAGCATCGCCCGCCCGCGCCGGTTGTCCTGCAGTTCAGGGTCATGCATCAGCAGCGAAGCAGCGGTCGCTTCGCGCAACGTTGATAACTCCTCGCGTCGCAGCGGACGCGGCAGCAGGAGCATCAGCCCCCACTTCCAGCGCGACTCCGGCAGCGCACGACACATCTCCAGCCAGCGCTCGCGTTGTTCTTCGACGCCCAAGAGACTGCCGATAAACAGTTGCGCGTCCTCGACGCTGCTTTCCTCTTGCAGCAGCGCCATGAGGTTGGTCAGCGCGGCGATGTCCAGGGTGCGCACATCAGTCCGCTGCACCGCCAGCGTGCGCTCCGTGTTCAGCCACCACGTGCGCACCGGCGCGGGATGCGCAAATCGAGCGAGCGGAAAATCGTCCTGCGGGCAGCACGCACAGGCGTAACTCTCCATGCGGGCGTCGTTGTCTTCCAAGGTAAACACCACATTGCGAATGCGGCGGCGCAGGGCTTCATTCAACCGCGCGCCGAGGTCGAGGGTGTAAACGTCCTGAAACGCGCCCTCGCGCCGCTCGACCACGACGTAGTTCCCCTGCGTGCGAAACGCCTCCAGCAGCGTTTGCACGTAGCCGTAGTTGCCCTCGCCCGGCAAGCCGCTGTCGGCGAGCAGCGCGTTGGTTAGTTGCATCACGCTCGGTTGCACACCGCCGATGCGGAAGATGATGAGCGCCTTGATGAGCCGCAGCGCCAACGCCTCATCGCCCGGCGCGAGCGTCGCCACGTTGGCTTCGTAAAAACGCAAGGCGTGTTCGTGGTAGAGGCGGAGTTCGGGGTGAGCGAGAATGTCGGGGAAGAAGAAGTCGTAGATGGCATCAGGCGTGGTGAGTGGTAGAGGCGGCGCGTCTCTGCCCACCCGGTCGAAGGCAACCTCCTGAACGAACTGCACCGCGCTACGGGTGCGAGAGAAGAAGCGGGAGACGACGGATTCGAGGCAGTCCATCGTAGTCGGGTGAAACGGGAACGTCGCCGCCAAATCCTCGCGTCCGAAGTCGAGGTGCGGAAATCGCCGCGCCAACTGCTGGTGCAGCGCGCTGACGGCGCGATGGAAAGCATCCACGTCTTTTTTGACGATGAGTTTATGTTCAACAATAGCACGGACGTGCGCGAGCGACAGTGTGAGTTGCCGGAAGCGGTCGCGGATTTGCGAGATGGAGTAAGGGTCTATGCCTGCGATGTCCTCCACCGTTTTTTGCAGCGCCGCGATCACCCAAAAACTCCCCCGCTGCGCCCGTTGCCCCAAAAATTGCAGGAAGGAAGCATCCGCCTGCAGGTCCTGATGCCCCCGCGCCCCCAAAAACATCGAGAGTTCATCCATCAACCACACCGCGCCGCTGAAGCCGTGCTGCGCCAACGCCTCCAGTAACGTCGCAAACTGCTCCGCCCGCGACTGCCCCAACTTCCCAATTTCCCAATCCCCCCCTTCCCCGAATGCCTTCGCCGTCTCGCGCCAGAAGATGGTCTCAAGGTCGTGCTGTTTGGGCGAGTAGTCATCGAGGGAGAAGTGAGCGACAAGCCGCCGCTGCGCCCCGATGCGCTGCAAATACGGGGCGTATTCAGGATGCGTGCGGAGGAAGGACTCCCGGGCGGCGGGAAACTCACAAAGCAAACTGACCAGCGTGAGCAGGTGCGATTTGCCCGAGCCGTAAACGCCGTTGAGGAAGAAGCCCTGACCGTGTTCCGCGTGCGCGAGGCTTTGCAGCACGGCGTCCAGCGTGCGGCGGTTATGCTCATCGCTGACGAAGTAGTGCTCAACGAAGCCGCGCAACTGTTCCCGCGTCGCTGCGCTCAGGTTCTCGCCCTCTGCGCGCAGCGCCTGCCGCAGGGCGTCGGCGTGCGCGAGTTGAACGACGGTCGGGAAGGGACGGACTTCAATGAGGTCGGAGAGGAGCACGGTAGTCAGGGTGGAGGGTTGAGAGTTAAGGGTATGTCGCAAAGCGATTCATCGCCGTCGGCAACGCGCAACGAATAGTGCTCCTACAAACTCACCCTGAACCTTCAACCCTTTGTCGTCTATCCCCGCACCCGCTTCATCGGCTCGCCCGGCTTGACGAGTTGGCGAGCGATGGGAGCGTTGAGCAGGTTGGTATCATAAAGATAGAGCATCCCGTCGGTCGTGTCGAAAACGCCCGTCGAACCGTTGGGGTAAGCGATAAACCGCAAATGGTCGAACTTGGACGCAGGCGTGCTACTGGGTTGGACGGGGGGTTGACTCTTGGTTTCCTCCTGCGCCAGCGAGGGCGTCGGATACGGGCGCAGCAGGATGAACAACTGCGCCACCAGAATAGCAATGAGCAGGGCTTTGGTGAACCAGTCAAGTTTCATAGATTCCCTCCGAAGAGTAGAGCGGGGCATTTTTAGGGAAGGTTCGCTCAACGACTCTAAAAATGCGTCGCCCTGGTGCTATGGCGTCTACCATCGTTGTTGCTCATCAATCGTCGTCCCCAACGCATACCTACCCACTTTGAGCGGGCTATTAACGGTGCCTCTCACGGTCACCTTCTCGCCCACTTGAGGGAGGCTGCCGTTGGGCACGCGCACGCGGATTTTGCCCGTATCGTCTTCGAGGTAATACAAACTGAACGAACCAATCGCCAGCCGACCCTTCACCTGCCCGCTGACGGTGACGACCTTCCCTTGAAACGTCAGCGGGTCTTGGTTGATGCTGCCGATGCTGACGCGGCGGTTGAAAAACTGGTAAGCCAACCCCGCTATGAGAAGCGCGAGGATGACTACTGTGATGACTCCTATCACGACCCTTGAGACACCAGAGGAGGTCTTTTCCATTCCCGATACTCCCACATACTTGAGTTCTCAGTCCCACCGGAAAACTCCGACGCTCGAACTCGGCCGGAGCGTTTGCCCTCAACTCCGTTAAGGCGTCCAGGAAGTTTTCGGATAGGCTCTCAATCAGAGATATTCCCCCTGACCGCCGACGCGCCACAGGGCAATGGCATTAAGAGCCTCTCTGCAAACTCTCCCCTCTTTACCAAGGAGGGGTCGGGAGAGGTCCGGGGCAAGCCAA
>JANWYM010000551.1 GCA_025055355.1 Abditibacteriales bacterium | reverse complement strand
CACTGTCGTGGCGAGCGCAGCGAAGCGATCCCCACCGTTGTCCCCGTTTCCTCCCGCAGGGGATCGCTTCGCTGCGCTCGCCATGACAGTAACGTTTCCTAATTTCCCAATTTCCTCCAATTTCACCCTACTCTGACGTCCACCTGCACGGTCAGGGGCGGCTTTTTGTTGCGCAGGTCAATGACGGTCACGGTCACCTTGAACTCGTCCGCGTTGCCGAATTTCCTCTTCACTCGCAACCCTCGGGTTCTTTCATCGGTGAAGCGTTCATCCACGTTGTCCTTTTCGTCGAAGTCCCACAGCACTAGCACGTCCGCCACACCGTAGTCCACCTCGGCGACGAATTCGATGTCCTCATCCACTTTCAACTTGGCGCCGTGAGCGGGCTGTCCGTTCGCCAGCACGCGCACGTTCAACGGACCGTGGTCGACGACTAACTTGATTTGCCCCACCCAGAACGATGTGAAGGCATCGCCGGCGATCAGGATGCGCTTCACGCGCCCGCCCGCGCCGGGCGAGGCTTTCATCGCGCTGAACGGCACGTCCACCGTCGTCCAGCCTCTATCGTCCACATCGTTGAAATTGACCTTCCATTTGTCAACGCCGACCGCCCCCCGCTCCAGATAGAAAACGACGCGCACGTTCTTGAAAACCTTCCGCTCTCTCGGTTGCGCGGTCCCGCCAGACCCCACGCCGCCCGGCATCCCCGGTATCCCCCCGCCGGGGAATCCGCCACCGCCCAGATTGCCCACGCCGCCGCCGATCGGTCCGCCGGGAAAGCCCCCGCTGCCGATGCCGCCTGTCCCGGCTTGCGCTGTCGACGGAAAGAGCACGCGCAACAGGACATGTCCATCCTTCAGAAACGGCGTGATGTCCAGCGGCTCGCCGCCATCGCCGAGGTCGAGACGCATCCCGCCGTAGGGTCCATCAGTGGTCAGTTTAATGGACTTGATACCTGCCGCTTTGGGGTAATAGACCTCCTCGACTTCCTGCGCTACGCCGCTGCCCCAGCCGCCCAACTTCAATTGATAGGGGGATAGCGAGAGGTCGCCGTTGTAGACCATCACCTCTTTGACTGGTGCTTGCGCCGAAGCGGCGCGCAGCAGCATCACGCCGCCCAAACCCACGAAAGACAGAATGAACGTCAAAGCGCATCTCATCATGATTGCCTCCTCACCCTCTAAACGAATTCCATGAAAACTCGGTTCGCCAGCAGAACGCCCTGCCGCGTCAGCCACAGACGCCCGTTCTCCTGACGCACTAAGCCGAACGCTGTGAGGCGTCTCATCTCGCGCTCAAAGACGTCGCGCGGGTCGAGTTGAAAACGCTCGGTCATTGCGTCGAGAGAAACGCCGTCCAGCAAACGCAACCCCAACATCAACGCCTCCCCCAACCGCGCCCGCGCCGACAACCGTTCGGAGCCGACTATGGCTCTTCCCTCCTTCGACACGCGCGCCACATATCTTTGTGGAAGTTTCTCATTCCAGTAACGCACGCCGTTCAAATAGCCATGCGCCCCTGCCCCGGCGCCGACGTATTCTTCGCCGCGCCAGTAAATCTGGTTGTGCTGCGCGCGTTTGCCCGGACGGGCGAAGTTGGAGATTTCATAATGCTCATAGCCCGCGTCCGTTAAGGCATCCATTGCCCTTTCAAACATCTCTGCTTCCGCGTCCTCCGAGAGCGGTCGCAGCCGTCCTGTGGCGCGCCAGCGATAGAAGGGCGTTGCTTTTTCGTAGGTCAGGCAGTAGGCAGAGATGTGCTCGGGGTGAAGTGCCATCGCTTCCGTCAGCGTCTGCTGCCACGACCCCATCGTCTGACCGGGCACGGCAAACATCAAGTCTATGTTGATGTTATCATATCCCGCTAATCTTGCCAAGCGAAACGTCTCTTTTGCCTCCACCGCCGAGTGGGCTCGCCCCAAGGTGCGCAGACAAGCATCATCGAACGACTGCACCCCGATGCTGAGGCGGTTAAAACCGGCGCGGCGCAGATGCTCCAGCTTCGCGGGCGAGAGTTCAGGGTTCGCTACCGTTGACGGATTGGCTTCGAGAGTGATCTCAGCGTTGGGACGCACGGCGATGCTTTCCCGAACGGTCTGAAGAATTCCCTCCAACTGCGCCGCGCTCAAAAACGTCGGCGTGCCGCCGCCGAAGAAAATCGTGTCCACCACGCGCTCCGCCCGCGCCAACGGTGTCAACTGCGCCACCAACTCCCGCCGCAGCGCGTCCACGTAATCTTCGACGAGTTGCGCCCTGACCCCTGCGTATGTGTTAAAGTCGCAGTAAGGACACCGTTGCTCGCAAAACGGAATGTGGATGTAGAGACCGAGCATCGTGACCAGTGACCAGTGATCAGTGAGTTCACGTTTCACGCTTCACGCACCGATACAGCCCCAGAAGACACAACAACATCCCCGCCGCAAACGGCAGCCACGCTGTCCCGCCTTCGACGTTGAAGAACGTCATCAGGTTGGAGTTGGTTTCACCGTGGGCGAGCCGCCGTAGGCTTTCGCCCAGCGGGTTCGACAGATGTTCTGGCATGTTGGGTGAGGTCAGCACGACGACGCACTGCACGCCCATCGAGAACACCATCAGCAACTTCACCGGCAGCGCCCACAGCCGCAGCGCGAAGATGACGGGAAACGCCAGAAACGGCAAGCATGGGACGAGAAAGCGCGGACCGTAAACCGCGCCGCCCCACCACAGGTAGTAGGACGAGTTGATCAAGAGAAATGTTCCGACCACGATGGCACACACCAACGCCTCCGCCCGCCAGCCGCCCCGCCACAGCGCAAGCCAGCCCGCGAAGCCGAACAGCAAAAACGGTGACGAAAAAAACAAACCGCGCCGGGGTGATAGCGTGATGCCGTAGAAGGCTTCCAGTTTCGGCAGGTGAATGCCCATGAACCCCCGCGCCATCTGCTCGCGGAAGTAAGGGTTGAACTCGTGCTTGTAGCCCGTGTCCAATGGGTTGCCGAAACATGCCCAATTGTAACCCATCAATATCAGCACAGGCAACGCTGCGCCAAGCACGTAAAGCGCGAGGCGACCGCTGACCACTGACCACCGACCACCGACCACAGGACGAATGGGTGTCGCCTCGTGGTCTTGGGGTCTGCGGTCCTGGGGTCTCGTAGTCTGTTGTCCTGGGGTCTGTCGTCGCACGCCATCCAGCGCATACAACCCCAGCATCACCACGACCACCGCGCATGGATAATCGCTCAAAAAACTGTATCCCGCCGCCAAGCCGCTGAGAAAAAGCCCTGCCGCATGAAAGCCGTCGCGCCGCATGCGGTAAATCAGGTAGAACGCTGCAAACGCCAGCGACGCCGCTAACTGATGCCCGAAGAACCAGGTTGAGTAAATCCAGGCGCACGTT
>JANWYM010000550.1 GCA_025055355.1 Abditibacteriales bacterium | reverse complement strand
CGCTGTTGGAGGCACTGCTGCGGCGGCACCAGCCGCTGATGGTATCGCCACCGCCCGATGTGGAAGCCCTGACGCGCTACCTCAGCGGTGTGCTGTCCGCCGACGCGACGGGCGCGGTGGAGCGGGGCATCATCGCGCACCCAAGTTCGCGCCAACAGCTGCGACAGGTGCGGGCGATTTTGAGGGAACTCCAGACGCTGCTGTGGGCGGAGGTGTCGGAGCGGACGAAAGCAGACGACCTCACCGGGGCGGTCGCTCAAGTGTGGTTGACCATTGCCGCCGAGCGCGTCGCCGCTGCCGCGCGCGCGCCGGCGTGGTGGGGGCAGCAAGTGTGGAGCGACGTGCGTCAGAAAGTCGCCGCAGGCGTTGCCGAGGCGCAGGCGGCATGGGCAGCGTTCGCAGCGTTCGGGCGGCAGTTGCAAGCGGCGTTGTCGCTGCCGCGTCTGGCGTGGGCGCGCGGGCAGGAGCGCCCAGAGGGGGTTGTGGTCGTGTCGTCCGAAGGCGAAGTCGTCGTGCTTGTTCCCGTCATCGCGGAGGTCACCAGCCATGGCGCGCTGCGCGTCGTCGTCAACGTGCGCACCCCGACGGGCGACCCCACCAATGCGGTGGATGGGCAAACCGTGCATCTCGCGCTGGCGTGGGGAGACGAGGTCTGGCACGTCGCCTCCAGCGCGATCGAAGGCGACCGCGTGGAGTGGAACCTGCCGGAACTGGGGGCGGCGTTGGGGTTGCCCCCCGGACAGTTGCTCGCCGATTGCCTGCGCCTGACGTTGGGAAAATGGGAGAGCCAACAGCGAGCCGAGCGCGTGCCTGTGCTGGCGGAGATTGTGGACGCAGACGGGCAACCGATAACTGCTCATTACGCTCTTATCGAGTTCGTGGGCGAGCCGCGCTGGACGAATGGACAGTTTGAACTCGCTGTGGCGCTTTCCCCGGAGACGCGCACGACATATCGCCATCACCTTCTGATGATTGACGTCATTATCTCCACCCGCCGTTATCAGCGCATCGGCGCGTGGCGCGTGAGCGATTGGCGCGACGAGGTGCGCACGCTCACGGCGCCTTGCCCTGGCAGCCCGGAGGCGATGGTCCCGTGCGCCTCCGCCCTGCGGGCGCGATTACAAGCATTGTAGGACAAGGGATCCCTTGCCGCTTCATCGCGGGTGACAAAAGATGAGGTAGCGGAAAAGGATCTCAAGAGTTGCGCGGTTGCCGTCATGCTTTCCCCCTTCCCCAACCCCTCGGAACGTTGGGCCGTTGGCAAGTTAGCAGGTCTCAATGTGCCAACGTGCTAACGTGCTGAGGGAGGAGGAAGAGGGTGGAAGCAACGGCGTAACTTTTGGATTTCTCGCTCCGCTCTTCTCAGCATGCTCGACCTTCTCCTGACCATCTCGCGCTCGGATAAAGGCATGGGCTACCGCGTCGCGCTCCAGCGCTACGGCGACGGCGCGACCTTAGCGGTCGCGCACGTGCCGCTGATAGACCGGGCGCGGTGGCGGGCGGAGTATCTCGACCCGCTCGCGCGATTTGTGGAGGAGCCGTTTTCCCATGAGCGTCAGGTGGCGTGGGGCAAGGAACTGGCGGCGCTGCTGCTGCCTCCCCCCGTGCGCGCCGCGCTGGAGGCGGAACTGTCGCATCATGCGCTGACCACGCCCCTGCGCCTGCGGCTGCTGATAACCCCCTCGGACCTGGCGGACGTGCCGTGGGAGTTTGTTTACGTCGAGGGCTGGCGTGTCGTCGAGACCACGCCCCATCCTGAGAGAGGGCTGACGGAGACGCCCGCCCCAACCCGTGAGACATCACGCCTCCCGTCAGGCTTCCTCTGTTTACAACCGCATGTGCATCTCGTCCGCCAGTCGCCGATTGCACCGCCCGCCTCCCACCCTTTACCTCTCGACACCTTACGCGTGTTGCTGGTTTGGGCGGACCCGCGCTCCGCTGCGTATCCCGCGCTCTCGGGCTTGGCGAGCGAGGTGCGGAGCGTCCTCTCGGCGCTGCGCGCACCGGAGTGCCGCCACGTGGAGGTGGACGAACTGCGGAACGCCACCCCTTCGGCTGTGCAGCGACGGCTGAGAGAACAACCGCCTCACGTCCTCCACTTTGTGGGGCATGGTGACGTGCGCGCGTCGGGCGGCGTATTAGTGCTGGAGGGCGCGCAACCGGGCGCGGAGGAAATCGTTTACGCCGATGAGTTAGCGCGATGGCTGTCGGGGACGCCCGTTCGTGTTGTGGTTCTCTCGGCGTGCCGCACGGGGGCGTCGGTGCGGAGCGTGGGGGCGACGCTCGCCGCGCAGGGCGTCCCATGCGTCGTGGCGATGCAACTGCCGCTGCGCGACGTGACGGCGGGACATTTCGCCCGCGCTTTTTACAGTGCGCTGGTCGCGTCGGCCTCCGTCGAGGACGCCGTCAGCGAAGGGCGCCAAGCCGTGCGCGGCGCGGGCGCGGACTGGGGCGTGCCGGTGTTGTATCTCGCCAGCACCCACAGCGACCTGTTCGCCCCGCGTGAAGTGGAGCCGCCCCCCACAAATCTGCCCTACCGCGCCAACCCCTACTTCGTCGGGCGCGAGAACGCGCTGGCGGAACTGCGTCGGCTGCTGCACACGTCGCCGCGCACGCCCGTCGCCCTCGTCGGCATGGGCGGCATCGGCAAGACCCAGTTGGCGGTGGAATACGCCCATGCCCACGCCGCTGACTACCCCGGCGGCATCTTTTATCTCAACGCCGAAAACACCAGTGCGCTGGAGCACGACTACGCAGCCTTGGGCGGCTTCTTCGACGTGCCAGCCACGCTGCCCACGCACGAGCGCGCCATGCTGGTGCGCGACCGTTTGTATCGCCTGCGCCAACCGTCGCTGCTGATCCTCGACAACCTAACCGAGGACACGCACCTCGCCCTGCCGCCGGGCGGTTTGTGCCACATCCTCCTCACAACGCGCAAGGGCTACCTCGCCCGGCGCAGCGGCTGTCTCCTCCTGAACGTGCGCGAACTGGACGAAGACGCCGCGCTCTCCCTGCTGCAAATTCGCCGCAGCGCGGACAACGAGACCGGAGCGGCAGCGGCGCGCGCCATCGCCCGCAAGGTCGGCTTCCATCCTCTCATGCTGACGCTGATAGCGAACTACGTCGGACAGGTGCGCATTTCGCTGGCGACTTACCTGCAGGATTACCTTGCCGTCAGCCGCTTCGCGTTCATTGACCCGACGGTCAACGACATTCTCGATCGCACCCACCGCGAACTGAGACCGTTTGCTCAACGCGTTCTCGCCACCGCTGCCTGCTTCGCGGGGCAAGGGATTGCGTGCGATCTGTTGCAGAGCGCCTGCGACCTGCCCAGCCGCCGCGATTTCATGGATGCCTTGGCGGAACTGGACGACTTTTCGCTC
>JANWYM010000054.1:7037-13559 GCA_025055355.1 Abditibacteriales bacterium | reverse complement strand
GCCCGGCAAACGAGTGGGACAATGGCGACTGGATGCCGACATCAAACGCGAGGGGAAAGCGAGCGTGCAACTGACGACGACTGGGGACTGGTATGGTTTTGCGTCGGTGAACTACCCGGTAGCGACCTGGACGGAGCGGGTGCAGTTGTCCGGGTGGGCGCGGTGTGACAAGGGCGCGTCCGCGCAGATTCTGGCGTGCTGGTCGGACGACATGCAGAAGGTTTTGCGTGTTGACGCAAGCGCGACGGTGCGCGGCGCGGAATGGCAACCGCTGTCGCTGGTGCTGGACGCTCCCCCTGGCGCGGCGGCGGTGCGCCTCGTGGCGGTAGTGCGCGGCGGGCGGGTGTGGTTCGACGATTTTGACCTGCTGCGGCTGCGCCCGCGTCAGGCGGTCGTGCGGGTGTTCGTGAATCAGGTGGGCTACGAGGTGGCAGGTCCCAAGAGCGCGGTCGTGGCGGCGAACTTTTTCCCCGCCGATGGTCCGACGATTGCGGTAGAGGTCAAAACGCTCGATGGCAAAGTCGCGTGGAAAGGGGAGGTTCCCTGCGTGGGACGCATCTACAACGGCAAGCCCGATGATTGGGGCTGGTATTTCTGGCGGGCGGATTTTTCGTCGTTGCGCGAGTCGGGCAGCTATCGCGTCAACGCCCAGATGGAAGGCGGGCGAGGGGAGTCATTTCCGTTCCTCATCGGGCGGGGCGTGGTTCTGGAGGAGACGGCACAAAGCGGGGTGGATTTCTTCTTCATTCAGCGGTGCGGTTTTGAAGTGCCCGGCTGGCACAAGGCGTGTCATCTCGACGCTGCGAAGTTACCCGACGGGACGCACCTGGACGCCACCGGCGGCTGGCACAGCGCGGGCGATTACAACAAACCGATGTGGCAGTTCGGCGACGGCGGCTGCGCCTACGCGCTGGCGTCTGCCTTCGCCCTGCATCCGAGCGTTTTCAGGAAGTTTGACCGCGACCACGACCGCGTGCCCGACGCCCTCGATGAAGCGTGGTGGGGGGCGAAGTTTCTGGCGAAGATGCAGAACCCCGCTGACGGTTCGATGCGGGCGGACGTGCGACAGGGACCGGGGCGCGACTGGATGAAGTGGACGGCGCCCGACGTTCATACCGACAACCAAATCGGCACCGCCGACGACCCCATGATTGCACCCGGCAGGGGCAACACACCGCTGACGGTAGCGGCGTGGGCGAGCGTCGGACGGCTGCTGACGGAGCGCGGTATCAACAACGATTACGTGACGTGCGCTCGACGGCTCTTCGATGTCCTGACGCAGGAAGAATCAGCGGCGGGCAACCCGCTGCTGCTCATCGGGGCGTTGGAGTTGTTCCAGTCAACGGGCGACGTGAGGTATCAGGAGTTTGCGCGGCGCAGCGTGGAGCGGTTGCTGCCAGCGCAGAAGCAAAACGGCGCGTTCAGCGGCGACAGCGGCGACCATGGCGACGTGACAGCCGCCGCACTCGCCTTGTTTGCCTTGGACTATCCCAGAGACCCCCTGAAGCCGAGCATCGTCAACGCGCTCAGAAAGTATCTCGCGTTCTGCCTGTCGCGGGCGGACAACCCCTTCGGCTTATCGCGGCAGGGAACGGAGGAAACCGAGACGAGTTTTTTCCATCCGACGGTGGGACTGGGCGTGAACTTCTGGCTGCTCAGTCGAGCGTGGGCAGCACTGCTGATCTACCAGTTGACGAACGATGCGCGGGCGCTGACCTACGCCGTTGACCAGATAGACTGGGTGCTGGGCAAGAACCCTTACAACCTCTGCATGATGGAAAGCAAAGGCAGTTTCAACCCGCCGCGTTATCATCACCGCTACAACCAGATTCCCGGGCGCGAGCGCGGCGCGGTGCCGGGGGCAATTCCCAACGGCTTCGTGCGCGACATGGGCATCGCCGACCGACCGGGGTTTGATATGAGTCGCGGCGGCAACCGCTCGCCCTCGTTCCGCACCAACGAGCCATGGCTGGCGCATAACATGTTCTACCTTCTCGCCGCGAGCGCGCTGCACCGGGCAGTGGGCGAGCCGCTGCCGCCGTCCCCGCGCTGAGGCAGTCATCTTCTCCCTCTCCGACGATACGGTAGGCGTTTTCATCGAGGAGGGGAAGAAGGTATAAGCAACTGCTGGTCATTCTCCCATCATCCGTTTTAGCCGTTCAATGTCCGCTTGCGCTTCGGCGTCGGTCAGGATGCTCTCCACCATGTCGCACTCCTCGATGAGGGCAGCCACGATGAGGCGGAAATAGCCAGCCTTGAGCCTCTTCATCTCAACGTTGTGCATACACGCGAAGAAGAACTGGTCGCCAATTTGCGCGACACACCAAAAACCGATTATGAGGTTGGCGTTGCGCTGTAAGAGGGCGGTAGATAAGGCGTGAGGGGCATTGTTCGGCGAGACGAAGGCGACCGTCTTCAGCGGCACCACAAACTCCAGGGTTGACCCCAGATGAAAGATAAAGAGCGTCTGGACTCTGCCCGAGCGCTCCATGTGGAACTGAAACATCGCTGCTCTATCCTCTATTGCCGCGATGTTCCATCCGGCTTGGCGGGCGAACTTCTGAATGATGCCTTTGAACGTTGGCCCTGGAAACGCGGGCGATAGAGAAAACACGACACATCCCCTCTCCACTGTGGACCGCACGCGGCAGCCGGCGGCTGCGGAGCCAATCGCAGCCTTACCCTGCTTTCGCGTCCAGTTGTCCAATGGCAAGAAGATGCGAAAGCACGGGGCGTATTACCATGCCAACAGAAAAAAACGGGCGCAGGCAGCAGGGTTTGTCGGCGGGTTTCGGCAGTGGATAACTGTCAACCTTCTGCGTTGCGTTCGAGGACTGTCAACGCGTAGTAGGTTGGGCGTCCCCGCTTGACAATCGTGACCCATGCGCGGACAGGGATTTAAGAGCCTATCCGAAAATCGGGAGGGCGAGGCTCCTGCCGAGCCACACCCACGTCAGCATGAGGTTCGGCGGGAGTTCGCCCTCCCCGCCGCGGGAAAACGTCATAGCAAGCGGAGCGAAGCCATCCCCTCCGCCGGGGATGGCTTCGTCGCTCCGCTTCTCGCGATGACGGGCATCTTCGAAGGAAAAGGGGGAACGCAAAAGTTTAGACTCTAAGACTTTTTGCCGATGCAGTAGAGATGCGTCGCTGTGCGCAGGAAGAGTTGCTCGCCGGACACGGCAAGAGAGGAGAGCGTGAAACTGCCGTCCAGTTCGTTGGTCGCCAGCACCTTGAACTGCGGTCCGGCAGCGAGGACGGTAGTGACCGCGTTTTCGTTGGTGATGTAGAGTTTGCCGTCCGCGAGCAGCGGCGAGGCGCTGACCGTGCCGAGCGCGGTGCGCTCCGGTCCCCAGATGAGTTTTCCCGTCTTGGCGTCGAGGCACGTCACCATGCCTCGGTCTTCCACCATGTAGAGATATTTCCCGTCGCTTACAGGCGTGGGGACGTCGGGCGCGCCGTAGTCGTCCCACTTCCACACGAGATGGCTGGTGGTCACATCGCCCGTGCCGCCGGGGCGCAACGCGAGCAGCGGACGGCGCCGCGAAGGCACATAGATCATTCCGCCAGCGACGACAGGCGAAGCGACGATGCGGTAGTTCCACGCCTTCGTGGGGTTGAGCCCGCCTGCCCGCCAGATTTCTCTGCCGGTTTCAGGGTCGTGTCCGGTGACGTAATCCGCGCCGCTGATGATGATTTGAGTCTTCCCGTTGTGCGTGAGCAGGGCGGGGGTGGTATAGGCATCAGGCGACTCACGCACCGCGTCGGTTTTCCGCTGCACGCGCCAGATCTCTTTGCCCGTTGCCGCGTTGAAGGCAACCACGTAGGAGGGAGAGGAGGGGTCGAAGCCGTGCAGCACTTGAATGATGAGTTTGCCGTTGTAAAGCAGCGGCGAAGAGGCATAGCCCCAGTTCAGCGCAATTCTCCCATAGTCGTTGAGGTTGCGCCGCCAAATCTCCTTGCCGTTCATGTCAAACGCCACCACTGCGCCGGTGCCTGTCACCGCCCAGACGTGCTTGCCGTCGGTCACGGGCGAGGGGGATGACGCGTTGTGCTTCATCCAAATGCGGTTGCCCTCGTCCAGTTTCCGCTGCCAGAGGATTGTGCCGTCTTTTTTGGAGATGCAAATCAACAGCAAGTCAGGACCACCCGGGTCGCGTCGCGCCCCAAAGCCCCCGCCAAAACCGCCGCCGAAGCCACCCCTACCGAACCCCCCACCGCCGAAACCCCCTCGACCCCGGCCGAACCCTCCGCCCGGCGGCGGACCGCCTTGAGGTGGCGGGGCAGCATTCCCCCCGGTGGATTTGGATGGGGATGCGACAAACACGCGGTCGCCCCAGATGATAGGCGTGCTGCCGCTCCATGACGGGAGAGGTGTTTTCCATACGATGTTCTTCTCTAAACTCCAGGTCGTGGGAAGGTTCTTAGCGTCGCTCACGCCATTCCCATACGGTCCACGCCACTGCGGCCAGTGCTGTGCCGTGCCTTTAGAAGGTTGCGCGGCAAACGCGACCGTCACGAGAAACGCACACAACAACAGAATGAGTCGAAAGTCCTTCATGGTTGAGACTCCTTGACAGAAGTTCATAGGGAACCTGAGAGCCTATCCAAAACATGCCGCCATCGCCTCGTGGTGGTATCCACGACGGCGCCGCGGGGGACTTGGAGCGAGAGGCTCTCCGAGGAACCCGCTTCGTTCAGGTGGGAGAGATTCGTTGACAGCAAGGCGACAAAAAGCGATGGATGCATACCCCTCATTTGAACCCCCACACGACAACGCCCTTGCCGTCATCGCTGTCGCCGCCGATAGCAAGGAGTCGCCCGTTGGGGGAGAAGGCCAGCGCTTTCACTTTGACGCCTGCTGTAATCGTGCGTTTGACTTCCCCCGTTTTCACGTCCCAGAGCAGCACCTTGTCCTCACTGCCGCCCGCGACCACTGTGCCGTCGGGCGAGAAAGCCACTGCGCGCACAGGCGCAGGGCGTTCCACTGTGAACTTGGTTTTAACTTCCCCCCTCTCGGTGTCCCACAGGCGCACCACACCATCCCCACCCCCGCTGGCGAGCAGTTTGCCGTCAGGAGAGAACGCAACGGCGTGCACGCCATCCTTGAGATCCGCTCCGGGCAGCGACAGCACGCGTGGCTCTTTATCGCTTCTCAGCTCCCACAACGTCACTGTGCCGCTCTGACTCGCCCCGGCGAGCAAACTCCCACCGGGCGAGCAGGACACAGCGCGCGCAGCGTCCTTGAGCCCGTCCAGATACCTCTCCTCCGTTGCGCTGGACAGCATGATGAGCGGCTTGGCACGGTCGTTCTGCGTCGTCAGCGCCAGCGTGTCGCTATTGGGTAAGAACGAGACGGAGTGAACCACGCTCTTCACCGGAATCACGCGGACGAGGCGTCCTGTGCGCGCGTCCCACACCCCCGCCCACGGGGCGCCACTGGCATCCGTGCCGCTGCCCGCGAACAACAGGTTGTCGGAGGAAAACGCCACGGACAGGGCTTCCCACTTGCCGTCGGGGGTGCGATGGTGTAGTTTCAAGCGAGCGGTCGGCACGTCCCACAGTTTGATGCCATCGGCTTCCCCGCTCAACAGTGTCGCGCCGTCGGGCGAAAAAGCGACGGCGTTGACGCGATACGCGCCCTTACTGGCGCTGCCCGCGAGCGTGCCTAACAGGGTGATTTTCGTGTAATCGAGAGGCTGCGTCGGACCAGCGTCTCGCCAGTCAGGCGCGCCGGCGTCAATCCAACGCTTGATGATGGACAACTCGCTCTCGGGCAAGCGACCGCTCGGGGGCATGGGGCGCTGCCCGCTGATCATGCGCTGAAAAAGCAGCGACTGCTCGGACCTGCCCGGCACCACGCGTCCATCCTGCACCATTGCCGCGCGGCTTCCAAGGAAGCGCTGTTGGGGAGCACCGGGCTGGTTATGACAGCCCAGACATCGCTGCTGCAACACCCGCGCCGCCTCCTGGGCCACCCGCGCATCTCCCTGTTGAGCCAGCACGACGTCGAGCGAGGTGAGAAGTCCCGCAATCAAACAGACGAAAATCCTCCTTGCTTTTCTCTTCACTCTTTTGTCCCTCCTGATCTCGATTTGATGTGCCGCCGATCAACGTGGCGCCATTCGCGCTGACGGCTCACTTGAGGCTGGATAGATAAGCGCCAAGCGCTTTAAGATCCTGCTCGCTAATTTTCCCCTCAAACGCGGGCATGGTCGAGTTGGGGTTGTGCGCGCGGGGGTTTTTAACGTGCTCAATTAGCCATTGCATCGTGTGCTTAGGGTCCGCGCCGACACGCGTGAGGTCGCGCCCGCGCGGGTTGCCCTGACCGGCGACGATATGGCATCGCGCGCAGTTGTTGGCATCGAAAACGGCTTTGCCTGCTGCCACCAAGTCCGTGTTGCTCGCCGCGCTGCCGCTACCCTCGTTCTTGCCGCAACCGACCATCACCAACAACGCGGTAAAGGCGACGCTCGCCACCGTCACGACAGTTCTCGCGTTTTTTCCACAAGCCATAAGGAGGTG
>JANWYM010000054.1:0-7027 GCA_025055355.1 Abditibacteriales bacterium | reverse complement strand
TCCCTCTCTCAGATGCGTTTTTCTCCCCTTACGACGTGCAGAAAGTCTGTGAGTTCATGACATTTTCAAAAGCGACGCAGTTGCTTATATCGTCCTGCCCCGGCTGCAGGAAAGTCAACCACCGGTGCTTGGTCACCCGCCCATCCCGCTGCGCATTACTTATCCTACCTATCTCTCGGAGGAAACCGCTCGCCGTGAGCGAATGACAGCAGCAGCGTCATACACATCAGGAGGACGGGCATGATGCGTAAGTATCTTTCGCTACTCGCGCTGGTTCTGTTGGCTGTTTCGGCTGCCTCTGCGCAGGTCAAGGTCACATCACCGCGAGAGTTCTTCGGCTTCAATATCTGCGATGACTACCAGTTGGTCAATTACACCGAACTCGCCGCTTACTGGAAAAGGCTGGACGCGGAGTCCGACCGCCTCCAAGTTGTCGCGATCGGTCAATCGGCGGAGGGACGCCCGATCTTGATGGCGATCGTCTCCTCGCCGCAGAACATGGCGCGGCTGGAGCATTACCGCCGCATCGCCAGACGACTCGCACTGGCGGAAGGGTTGACGGACGAGGGAGCGCGACAATTAGCCGCTGAGGGCAAAGCGGTGGTGTGGATTGATGGTGGGTTGCACGCGACGGAAGTGGTGGCGGGGCAGCAAATCATTGAACTCGTTTATCAGATGTGCCGCCGCGAGGACGAGGAGGCGCGCGAGATTTTGGACAACGTGATTCTGCTGGCGTGCCTCGTCAATCCTGACGGTTTGGAGTTGGTAGCGAACTGGTATCGTCAGCACCGCAACCTGCGGATTCCGACCTTGTATCAGAAATACGTCGGGCACGATAACAACCGCGATTTTTACATGAGCACGCAGCCTGAAACGATAGCCGTCAACCGCGTGTTCTACCACGAGTGGTTTCCGCAAATCGTTTACAACCAGCACCAGTCCGCGCCCGCTGGCACGGTCATCAACACGCCCCCGTTCCGCGACCCGTTCAACTACAACTTCGACCCGATGGTGGTGCGCGGCGTGGATTTTGTGGCGGCGCACATCAACGCCCGCTTCGTCTGGGAAAACAAGCCGGGCGTGATCTCGCGCACGCAGTATTCGACGTGGTGGAACGGGGGCTTGCGCACGACCGCTTACTTTCACAACATGATTGGCATCCTCACGGAGACGGCGCACGCCAGCCCCGCGCCTGGGCGCATCACACCCCGCCCGGAGCAACTCGTTCCGACGATGGACTACCCCCACCCCATCACCGCTCGCGAGTGGCGTCCCCGCGACTCGCTGGAATACTGCATGACCGCGAACTACGCCGTCCTCGCCTGCGCCGCCAAATATCGCCGACAGTTCCTTTACAACATCTACCAGATGGGGCGCAACTCGATTGAACGCGGGAAGAACGAGGCTTACCTTATTCCCGCCGACCAGCCCGACTTCCTCACGGCGACAAAGTTCGTCAACGCGCTCATCAAAAACGGCATCACCATTCATCGCGCCACCGCGCCGTTCACGGTCAAGGGGAAAACCTATCCCGCTCACTCTTACGTTGTGAAGGGCGCGCAGGCGTTTCGTCCGTTCATCCGCGACATGTTCGAGCCGCAGAAGCACCCGCACGATGTGCGCTACCCCGGCGGTCCGCCCATTCCGCCGTATGACATCGCCGGGTGGACGCTGGCGTTTCAGATGGGCGTGCAGTTCGAGGCAGTGAACGAGCCGTTCGACGCCCCCCTTGAAGTCATTCATGGCGACGCGCAGCCGCCAGCGGGCGCGATCACTGGACGGGGCAAAGCAGGCTACCTTCTCAGCCATGAGGTCAACGATGCTTTCATCGCCGTCAATCGTCTGCTGTCCGCGAGGGAGAGCAACGCCCCAGCGGAGCCGTCGGGTCCGGCGGGAGCCTCACCGTCCCGTTACGAGGTCTATTGGCTCAAACAGCCGCTCAACGTCAACGGCAAAGTGTATCCCGCCGGCACGATGTTCATTCCCGCAAAGCGCGGTCTTGAGTCGGCGTTGGAGAAGTTGACTGAGGTGGGGTTGAAGTTCGATGCTGTGGAGCGGCGTCCCAATGTGGAGGCGTTGAAATTGAAGCCGATGCGCATCGGTTTATTCGACTACTACGGCGGCTCGATGCCATCGGGTTGGACGCGGTGGCTGTTAGAGCAGTTTGAGTTTCCCTATCGCATCGTTTGGGGCGGAGAGATTGATAGGGGCGATTTGAACAGCAAGTATGACGTTATCATTCTGCCCAGCGGCGTGTTGCCTGGGGGGGCAGCGCGACCGGAGGGAGACGTGCCGCCTGGTAGAGAGACGGGCGCTGCTATAGCAGCGGCACGCGTGCTCCCCCAAGGCTACGAAGAACGCACGCGGCTGACGCAGAAGTCACTGGAGCAACTCAAGCGGTTCGTCGAGAACGGCGGCGCGATCGTCGCGGTCGGTCATTCAAGTCGCATCGGGATTGAGTTCGGCTTGCCGCTGCGCGACGCGTTGACGCCCGACGGGCGACGCCTGCCGCCCACTGACTTCTTCTGCCCCGGCTCCATCCTGCACGTCAACGTCAACCCCACAGAACCGCTCGCTTATGGCATGGGGCATCGCGCTGATGTTTTCTACCATAACAACCCCGCGTTTGAAATCCTTCCCGAAGCTGTGGCACGCGGCGTGCGTCCTGTGGCGTGGTTCGGGGCGAGCCACCTCTTGCGCAGCGGCTGGCTGCACGGGGAAAAAACGCTGTTCAATCGCGTCGCTATCGCAGAGGCTACGCTGGGCAAGGGCAAACTGTTCCTGCTCGCGCCCGAGGTAACGTTCCGCGCGCAGCCGCATGGGACGTTCAAGTTTTTCTTCAATGCCATTTATCTGGGAGGGGCGGAGGACATCCCCCGCCTCCGATGAAGGGTGACGCCGTCTGCGCGCGGCGCCCCACCGCATTGCCACCCAACGCCGCAGAAAAAAATCCTGTTTCAATTGCAGATGGAGTGGGAAAGTTGGACTTGTCATCACTGTCGTGTCGTGCTATAATGGGGACACATAAAGTCTTGCAATGACGCATGTAGCCGCAGTTATCGCCGCAGCGCTCTGACATCACAATTCGCCGACTGGAACCTGTAACCCTCCGGTTGGGGAATGAGGGAAAGGAGGCAACGGAGTATGAAAGTGCAACATCTACGGACGGAGACCCATGTTTCTCTGCTGCGGGAGGATGCCCAGACGTTAGCAGACACAGGCACTAATTCTCGACTTACTCAGAACACGAAGAATCCAAGGTTGTCAAGCAAGTCTTTGCCCGAAGACCTTCGGACTTTTCTGGCGCGGGCTGCGCAGAATCAATCGCCCAGCATCGCTGACATTCGAGACAGCACCCGCCGGGCGCGCAAGGCGAGGCTGCTGATGCCCTCGGATGTGCCCGTTCGCGAAGAGGCTGGCATGTATGGGGTTTTCCCGCCGCGCGCCATGGTGCACTTTCTGGATGTCCACGGTTACGAAGTGGACTTTCAGGGGATGGCTGCGGAGTCGGGACATCACGAATACCGCTGCGCGGTGCATCGATCGGTGCAACTGGTGGACGCCACGTTCGCCCCCGATAAATCCCGACATCGCCTACGGCGGCATGGTGGCAGAGAGTATTACTGCGAGCGGTGCGATGTGGAATCCCCTTGATGGCTGTCAGCGGATTTCGGTAGCGGGTGAAGAGCCTACCCGGAAACCGGGTGGCGCAGGCTTCCAGCCTGCATCAAATGCCGCCAGAGCCTGCTCGGAGTAAAGCGAAGGGATGTCGGTACGACGAGGTTTACCGTCAGATAATCCGCTGCATCTGTTACAAGAATCCGTTGACAGCGCTCCCTTGACTCATTGGCTGTCGTAACGTTGGCGCGGCACGCGATGGCGACGCGCTTTGAAATGGTGCTGTGTGGGGCGGATGAAATTTTTCTGCGCGCCGCCGGCGAAGAAGCCCTCGACGAAATCGAGCGGTTGGAAGCGCAACTCAGTTTCTACCGTGAGGGGAGTGAAATCAACGGCATTAACGCTCGCGCCGCCCGCGAACCCGTTCAAGTCGAACCCCGCCTGTTTCAACTCCTGCAACGCGCCGCCCAATTGAGCGCGGAGACCGACGGCGCGTTTGACGTTACTGTCGCCCCGCTCCTGCGCTGCTGGGGTTTTGTGCGCGGCACGGGCGCCATGCCGCCCCCTGAAGCGATCGAGGAAGCACGGCAGTGCGTCGGCATGAGTCACGTCCTGCTGGACGAAGCCAACTACACTGTGCGCTTCGCCCGCGAAGGCGTCACGCTTGACCTCGGCAGCATCGGCAAAGGCTACGCCGTTGAACGCGCTGCGCAAATTCTCCGCGATAACGACATCATCAGCGCGCTCATTCACGGCGGCACCAGCAGCATCGTCGCCATTGGTTGTCCTCCCGACCAAACCTCATGGAACGTCGCCATCCGCCACCCGCTGGATGCCGCGCAGCGTCTCGCCGTCGTTCCCCTGCGCGACTATGCGTTGTCCGTCTCCGCCGTTCACGGCAAAGCGTTCCAGGCAGACGGCAAACGCTACGGGCACGTCATTGACCCGCGCACCGGTTATCCTGTTCAGGGTGCGCTACTCTGCGCCGTCCTTTCGTCTTCCCCCACGGACGGCGACGCGCTTTCTACTGCCTTCCTCGTCCTGGGCGAGGAGGGCGCGCGACGCTACTGCGCACAACACCCCGACGTGGGCGTATTGATGGCGTTAGAACCGGAGGAAACAGGGGAGGTGCGGGTTGTGACGGTGAACTGGAAGCAGGATGAACATGGGGCATCATTCTGAGCCGCTTTCGCCCAAAGTCCTGTCCATTCAGGCTAAGAGCCTATCCGAAAACTCTCCCCTCCTTCCCAAGGAGGGGTCGGGGGAGGTCCACTCCCCTCCTCACCAAGGAGGGGTCGGGGGAGGCCCACTCCCCTCCTTACCAAGGAGAGGTCGAGGGAGGCCCACTCCCCTCCTTACCAAGGAGAGGTCGAGGGAGGTCCACTCCCCTCCTTACCAAGGAGAGGTCGAGGGAGGTCCACTCCCCTCCTTACCAAGGAGGGGCTGGGGGAGGTCAAAATGAGCCGACAAAACCCTATGGTCCTCCTGGTAGAGGGAGAGAGCAAGGTTTTCCGGTAGGCTCTAAACTTTACACGTCTCAAACGCCCGCTTCAGCGCAGCAATCGGGTCACCTTTGGGAATGAACTCATGTCCGACGTAGCCCGCGTAATCTGTCTCCGCGATGGCGCGCATGACGGCGGGGTAGTAAATCTCCTGCGTGTCGTCCAGGTCCCGCCGCCCTGGGTTGCCCGCCGTATGGAAGTGTCCGATGAACTGAATGTTCTCTCGGATGGTGCGAATCAAATCCCCCTCCATGATTTGCATGTGGTAGATGTCGTAGAGCAACTTGACGCGGGGGGAGTTGACGCGCTTGCATACCTCGACGCCCCACCGCGTGCGGTCACATTGATAGTCGGGATGGTCAACCTTGCTGTTGAGAAGTTCGAGGCAGAGGGTGACGCCCTTCTCCTCCGCCGCCTTGACCACGCGGCTCAACCCCGCCGCTGTAATGTCTGCGCCTTCGTCATCGGACAACCCTTTGCGGTTGCCGCTGAAACAGATGAGGCTGGGGATGCCACGCTGGGCTGCGACTTCGATGTTTTTCAGAAGTTCCTGCTCAATGCGGTCGTGGTTCTCGCGGCGGTTCAGACCGTCCGTGAGCGTCCCATGCCCGCCGATAATGGCAACCTTCATCCCGTGCTCCTGAATCAAATCCCAATACTCCGGCGGTCCCATCTCCACCGAATTGAACCCAATAGCTGCTGCCTCCTTCACCAACTTCTCCGGCTTCACATTGCCACGCACAAAACACCACCAACAGACGGACTGCTTGATGCGGTTCATTCTCTGAGACTGGGAAATTAGGAAATGAGGAAATGAGGAAATCCAATGGCTTCTTTTCCCAACTTCCCAATTTCCCGGTTTCCTCGTTTCCTATTCTGACGGCTCAAAGTCGTTGATGAACTGCGCATACACCTGCGCGGTTTCGACGAGGTTTTTGACCTTCACACATTCGTCGGCGCCATGCGCGTTTTTGCCGCCGACGCCGTAGCCGATAGTAGGGATGCGCCCGTCCACCGCGAAGAAGTGCATGTCGGTAAATCCCGTCGTGACACTCAATCGCGGCTTGCCGCCCCGCACGCTCTTGACGGCGTGCGCGAACGCCTGGGGCAACTCTGACGATGGTGGCACGGTGCAGGGGGCAATGCGCAGGAACGTTTCCACCGTCACGCGCAAGCCTTTGATTTTCTTCTTGGCGGCGGCGAGGGCATCCTTGATTTCGCGCTCGGCATCGCGTAGGTTTTCGCGGGGTGTCACGCGGCGGTCAATGGTAAACGTCGCCTGCGCGGGCACGGTATTCACCTTTGCCCCCGCGCCGACGCCGAACACGCCGCCAAGGTTGACCGTCGGACGTAGCGTTTTGCCGGCTTCCGTCTCAAAGAAGCGGCGACGCTGGTTCAACGCCTTTTTCCACCGCTGCAACTCCATCACCAGCGCCGCTGTATGCTCGAAGGCGTTGATGCCGCGCTCCGGGCGCGAGGCGTGCGCGGCTTTGCCGTGCACGGTAACGTTGAGCCAAATCACGCCGTTATGCCCATAGCCGATGTTGCTCCCCGACCCGCCTTCGCATACAATTGCGTAATCGGGTTTGACGAGTCCCCGCCTAACGATGTAGCCCGCGCCCAACTCGCCGCCGGTTTCCTCGTCGGCGGTGAACGATACCTCAACGTTCACCTTTGGGATGATGCCCGCCTCCTGCGCGGCTTGAATGGCGAACACACAGGCGGCGATGCAACCCTTCATATCATTCGACCCCCGCCCGTAGAGCCAGCCGTTGTCAATCTTTGGCTCAAACGGACCGAACTTCCATTGCCCCGACACCGGCACCACGTCGTAGTGCGCGTTGAAGTGCAGCGTCTTTTTTGCGCCCACGTCCCACCGCCCGATGAGGTTGTAGCGCGGATAACCG
>JANWYM010000549.1 GCA_025055355.1 Abditibacteriales bacterium | reverse complement strand
AGCCTGACGCTGGAGGAGTTACAAGCCGCCGTCACAAGCGGCACGCTGCAGACGATATCGCTCAACGACGCGCTCGCGCACCTGCCGCGCGTGGTGCTGAACGCCGCCGCCGCGACAAAGGTGCGGAACGGTCAGAGCCTTCCCGCCGCTGCACCGCCACCCGCGAGTGCGTTGGTGCGGTTGTGTGACGAAGAAAACCGACTCATCGCCATCGCGCAGTGGGTCGAACATCGGTATCAGCCGCAGAAGGTGTTTAAGCCATGACGGCAACCGCGTAACTTGGGGGGATAGGGCGTCGAGAGCAGAGACCGGAGAGCGGCTTTCACGCGCCGGTCCTCTGCCATCCGCTGCCGCAGGGAGCATGTGGCGCGTTATCGTTCGCGGGGCGCTGTCCCGCTCATCTGGTAAACGCGAATCTCGCGGTCATCCCAGCGGACGGGTAGCGACAGGGCGTCTCCGAGCAGGCGGTCGGCGCACCGCAGAGCGGACGGCTGCAGGAGGCGCTTGTGCAGGATGATGTATTTGCCCCCGATAGCCCTCAGTTCGCGCAGGCTGGGCATGAATTGCAGGCGCAGTTCTGCGAGGGTTTTGCTTCCAGCCAACCTTTCCGCCCTGAGCGAACGGCGCAGCGCGTAACCCCCCTGCGGACTCAGGCTCATCAGCAGAAGGTTGCCATCGCGGAACGTGAGGGCGTGAGGCGGCACGCGGGAATGAAAGCCGAAAAACAGCGGTTTGCCGTGGATCGTCTGACAGTAGTTGTAGATGCGCCCGTCCTCGACAGGCACGTCCACGACCACGCACCTCGGCTCCCGCGCCAGTTCGTCGTAAAAACGCGACACCCTCGTTGACATCGTCGGATAGGGGACGGGCAAGTATTCAAAAAACACGACCCCAAAAGCGGCGATGACGACGGCAATTTCGCCGCCGCGTCCCCAACGCTTTTGTGCTGCCTGTCGCGCCAAGCGCAATCCGTGCGCGGCAAGGACGGCGACACATAGCAAGGTCACAACGATAAATCGCGCCGGCGAACGAACGGGACGAACGGGCGGAAACCATCGGCGCAGCCCCAAAAAAGGCATGGGGAAAGAGATGTGCGTCTGCCAGAGTCCTGCGGGGAGGCCGGTGAGGTGCTGGGCTAACTGCACGGAGAGTTCAGCGCGGAAAGGAGACCCCAGCCCATTCCCCGGCGCTCCGCCGCCCAACAGCGCGAGCCACGCGGGAAGCGTCAGTTCTCGATGGGCAACGCGCAGACTTGGACCGCACGCCAAAATCCAGAAGACGCCGCCCGTCAGAGCCCACGGCAAAACGCGCCGATGAAGCTTGCGCACAGCGACGATGCTGAGAGCGAGCGCCAGGAGGCTCAATCCAGCGACGGGTTCGCTGACCTCGCCCCTCAGGGCGTGTTGCCGCACCCATTTGCCCCAGAGCGGATGCAGCGGGTTGGAGAACGCGGCGGTCGCCAGGTCAACGGAGTAAACGGAAGCCACCGAGAGCGGCATGTCCATGTAACGCCTGTCGGAGCGTTCCTTGATCATGGGCATGAGGAGTGGGGCGAGGCAGAGGGCGGCGACGAGGTAAATGAGCAGCAGAGCCGCGGAGGGGCGCACGGGCGCATCGCTACGACGCTTTTGCAGGGCGATGCCGACGAAGAGGCACACAGACATCAGCACGGCAGCAACGAGATAATACCACGCGCCATAACCGACGAGAGAGAGCATAATGCCCGCCCCCAATGACCACAGGAGGAGGGAACGGACACCGTGCCGTTCCTCCGTGGAGCGTGTCATTGCTCGATAGCATAGCAGGGCAAAGAGGGCGATGAATTCCACGGCGACGAGTTCCAGGTGCCCCGCGCTGCCGTGCGACAGGACGTAGGGCGAAAAGCCGAACAAAGCCCCTGCCAGCAGAGACCCCGCGAAATCGCCGCCCAGCCAACGCGCCAACCCAAACGCCGCCAACGCTGATGCAGTGAGGGAAAATAGAAAGAGGAGGTTGTAAGTTTGCGTCAGCGTCAGCCACTTAAGCGCAAACGCCGCCGGGACGGCATAGGCCCAGCACGCGCTGTAATAGAGCAGGTCAACGCGCGAGGGGAAAAAGAGCATGTCTGTCGTCAACAGCGACTCGCGCCCTTTGATGAGGGCTTCGTGTGCGTGCCACAGACTCCACAGAAAATGAAAGGCATCCGCTCCGTCGCCCGCGCAGTGGGTGGAGAAACGCCGCACGAGCGGATACGTGAACCAGAGAGCGATGCCGACGTAAATCAGCGCGGCGAGCAGCCAGCGGTGCCACGCCAGCGGCGGCGCGGGTGCTTCGACCAAGGGCGGTGGCGGGGCGGCGGGGGGTGGCAGCGGCAGGACACGCTCCGTGGGTTGACGGCGGACGACGAGCGTGCGGGCGATGAAGTCGTGCCAGCCCCGACGGTAGTTATCCCAGAAGATGCTAAGGAACCCCGCGTGCAGCGGCAAGGCAGCGAGAACGTATCCCGCCAGCCGACGCAGCGCGTCCCCCCACGTCAACGGCTCTCCATCGTAGCGCACCACGTGGATGCCCATGACCTCTTGCCCCAGCGTCGCGCCGCGCAGTCTCCAGAACGCAGCGAGATAGCCAAGCCCGAGAACCGCGCCGAACACCTCCAGAAAAGTGTGCTTTCCGTCCCACATCGGCAAGGCGACCACGCTGACGAGCCACAGGAACACGTGTGCCACAAACAGCAGAAAGGCATCTATTGCCGCTGCCAACCAGCGCCGCCACGGTTCGGCGGGAGTGACCGACGACTGATAGTTGATGGTCAATGGTCAACGGTTGATGGTTGATGGTTGATGCTTAATGGTCGATGGTCAATGAATCCACGACTGCCAACTATTGACCATTAACCATCAACCATTAAGAGTGTGTATGAGAACCCCTCCCCCTATCCCTCCCCGAAGGGGAGGGGAGTGGCTTTTTTAGACTCCTCTCCCCGAAGGGGAGGGAGAGGGGTTCTCATATAACTCTAACCATGAACCATTACTCTGTCTCCTTCAACTTCCGCTCCCACTTCTTGAGTTCCTGAATCATATAGTAGTTCGCGCCCAGCAGACAGAGGATGAGTCCCCAGATGCCGTCTTTATAGCCCTGCCGCAGCACGTAGAGGCGAAAGAACCCGACGAGCGGGGAGGTGACTACTTTGAGAAGCGTGCGCCAGTTGAGGTGGACTTGCGACAGGTCGGCGGTTTCGGCGTCGCGGTCGGTGTAGTAGTTCGTTTTCGCAATCCAGTGTGAGATGGAATCCACCGAGTAGTGGTCGTAAGGATGCGTCAACCAGCCCTTTTTGCCGGGCACGTTAATGTCCTCGTGTTGATGGGTCAGATTGTAGCGACATAAACCCCGTTTGAAGATGTGCAG
>JANWYM010000548.1 GCA_025055355.1 Abditibacteriales bacterium | reverse complement strand
ACGGCGTCACGTTCTTTGCTTACGACTGGTATTGGTCGCAGGGGGCGCGGCATCTGGAACATGCCTTGCACGACGGTTACTTCAAAGCCAAGTATCGGCACCTGCTGAAGTTTTGCCTGCTGTGGGCGAACCACAACGCGCGCGGCACATCGTCGTTGGAGGACTGCATCGCCGTCACGCGCTACTGGATTGAAAATTACTTCCGCTGCCCGGAGTATCTGACGATTGACGGCAAACCCGTCGTCATCATTTTCAGCACGCACCGCTTGACTGAAGACTTGGGTAGCGCGAAAGTGAAGGAGGCGTTTGAGGCGATGCGGGCGGAGTGCCGTCGAGCAGGTTTGAAGGGGCTTTATCTCATCGCCTGCGTCGGCAGTGCAGGTCACGCGCGGCAGGCTGCCGAAGAGGGTTACGACGCCGTGACCGCTTACAATTGGCCCGGCTTGAACATGAAGTCGGGCGAGAAGTGGGCGTCGTTTGATGACCTCATCGTGGGCTATCGTCGCAACTGGGAACACATCGTAGAGCAGTCGCCGATTCCGCTGATGTTGCCCATCTGCGGCGGGTGGGACAGCCGTCCGTGGCACGGCGAGAACGCCCTGGTGCGGTTCGGGCGAAATCCGGAGAACTTCAAGCGGCATTTGCAAGACGCCAAGCGGCTGCTGGAGCAGTATGGGACCCAGGGGACGCAAGGGGCGAAGGGACGTCCCGCTGTCCTTCCCATTGTTCTCATGGAGGCGTGGAACGAGTGGGGTGAAGGCTCTTACCTTGAGCCACACAAGGAGTTTGGTTTCGGTTATCTGGACGCCATTCGGGAGGTGTTCACCGACGCACCGAAAACGCACGAGGACGTGACGCCCGCTGATGTCGGGTTGGGACCTTACGATGTGGCGATACGGGTGGAGAAGAAAACCGCGTGGGAGTTTGAGCGCGACTTGGAGGGCTGGGGCAGCGTGATGCAGATGACGGATGTGCGCTGGGAAGACGGGCATCTCGTCGGGCGCACAACGGGCAACGACCCGGCGTTCTTCGGACCGCCAATTCAGGTGCGGGCAGATGAGTTTCCTGCTGTCGTCGTGCGGATGAGGCTCCGTAAGGAGGACGGGCAGCCGTTCGAAGATGTCGCGCAACTGTTCTGGCGCACGCGCACCATTGCCGAGAGCGAGGCGACCAGCATACGATTCGAGGTGGTAGGCGATGGCGCGTGGCATGAGTATCGCCTGCCCGTCAGCCGGAACCGACGATGGAGCGGTATCATTACGAAGTTGCGACTGGACCCGGGCAATCAGTTGGGAGTAAAGGTGGAGGTGGATTATCTGAGGTTAGCAAAGTAACCACCGTTGTCTTCGTCTTCGTCGTCCTCGTCGTCGGTTGTTGCCCCCAATCTAAACCAACTGACGACGAAGACGACGAGGACTTAGAGCCTATCCCAAAACCGCTTAGCGTGGGCTCCCAGCCTGCGTAAAAATGCCGATAGGATGTCGGCGCTACCCAGTTTGAGGACGCTATCGCGTGGTGGGAATGTGAGGTGCGCGAGATCGTGGAAATCGGCGACCACCATGTGGTCATCGGCGAAGTTGTTGAAGCAGGAGTCAACGACGCCGACGCTCCGCCGCTGCCGCTATCGGAGACGGGCTGGCATTACGGCGGTTAGAACACGGTGGTGCGGGAGGGCGATGCTCCTGTGGAGCCGACGGTTCGGCAGGAGCGCTTGGCTCGGCTCAGCAGGAGCCTCGCCCTCTCACGCAGGCGCGTCGGCGGAGTAACCTACGACCATGAAATCGCTTCCCCTCGCCAATCGGAAACTTTGGCAGCGGGTGTTGTCAGTTAGCATCCGCGCGAAGATCCTGGGCATGGTGGGGGGGATTCTGTTGTATTGGGTCGTCCTCGTCATTGCACGGCGGTTTCTCATTGCCCACGTCGCGGGGCCGGAGGCGGAAGCCCGCACGTTTGCGGACACGCTGCTGCTGGTAAGCATCTTCCTGTTTCTGCCGCCGAGTTTGTTGGTAGCGTATCTGCTGACGCGGGCGATGACGACGCCGATTCTGGAGTTGACGCGGGTGGCAGAAGCGGTGCGGCGGGGTGACTTGAGCCAGCGGGTGCGGGGGACTTATTACGGGGATGAAATTGGCAACCTCTCGGTGACGTTCAACCGCATGTTGGACGAGTTGAGCCGGGCGATGGAGGAAATCCGCCGACACAGTGCGGCGCAGACGCACCTGTTTCGCCGCCTCGTCGGCGTGCAAGAGGAGGAACGGCGGCGGGTGGCGCACGAACTCCATGATCGCACGAGCCAGTTGCTCGCCTCGCTGACGGTCTACCTGCAAGTGCTGCGCGAGACGGTGCAGGAAGAAGAGGTGAAGGAACGGGTCAAACAGGTGCAAGACCTCGTGACGCAACTCATGCAGGACATTCATCAACTCTCGTGGGAACTGCGCCCCTCCGCGCTGGACAGTTTCGGTTTGGTGGTGGCGCTGGACAACTTCATCAAAGAGCGGTCGCAGCGCAGGGGCTTGCCGATTGATTTTCACGTGCGCGGCTTCGCGGGCGAGCGGTTGCCCGCGCACCTGGAGACGACGCTGTATCGTATCGTGCAGGAAGCGCTGACTAACATTTTCAAGCACGCCGAGGCGACCCGTGCCAGCGTGATTCTGGAGCGCACGCCGCAGAAGGTGCGCGCCATCATCGAAGACCAGGGCAGAGGCTTCGATGTGGAAGCCGTGCGGAACAGCCCGCCCGAAAAACACTTGGGGCTGTTGGGCATGGAGGAACGGGTGGACATGATGGGCGGACGGTTGCAGATTGAGTCCACCCCGGGCATCGGGACGACGGTGTTTGTGGAATTGCCTCTGTCGTAGGGGCGGTGCGTCTCTGTCAGCCCTCTGTCATGGCGCAACATGGACTGGGAGGGACGCAGCGCCCCGACGAGTTGTTGCGATGACCAAGACCCGAATTCTTTTAGTGGATGACCACGTCGTTCTGCGGGACGGGCTGAAACTGCTCATCAACCGCCAGTCAGACATGGAGGTGGTAGGCGAGGCGGGGGATGGGGAGGAAGCTCTACGCAAAGTGCGGCAACTAAACCCGGACGTGGTGCTGATGGATTTGTCCATGCCGAGCGTGAACGGCGTGGAGGCAACGGAGGCTCTTAAGCGCTCGCATCCGCATATCAAGGTGCTGGTGCTGACCGTGCATGAGGGCGACATCTACTTGCAGCCCGCGCTCAAAGCCGGGGCGCGCGGCTACATCGTCAAGCGCGCGGCGGCAGAGGTCAACGGCGCCCTCGGCCTCTTCGCCGACCGCGAAGTGGACGGCAAAAAGTACACGGCGCAACAACTGGTGGACGCCATCGTCCAGGCGGCGCAGGAAGTGATTGACGGCAAGTGGGA
>JANWYM010000547.1 GCA_025055355.1 Abditibacteriales bacterium | reverse complement strand
TGCGATTGATGGTCAACAGCCCCACCGCGTTGAGGTTATCCATCACGATTTTGCGGTCCGTCGTGATGCCCAACGCGCTGCGCCCCCGCGACGGCAAGCGCATCCACTCGCGGTGGCGCATCATTGCCCCGATGGGCGCGCCCGAGGGGATGGCGAAGTAACCGCCGTTGATGGCGACGACCGCGTTCTCTGCCGCCGCAATCGCACTGACGGGCTGGCGGCTCATAATCCTCTCCCCGGCGGGCGCTACGTCCACCTCGATGTGGGGGTTGTGCCAATCCACTTCCGCCAAGTAAACCATCAGGGGACCATCCGATGTGCCGCGCCGCATCTGGCGATACGTGATGCCGGGCGCGATGCTTTGCTCCCAGCGTTCCTCAAAAATCTTCTGACAGTCAATAATAACGCGGTAAGGTTCCGCGAGGGTGAACACCACCGCCGGCGCGCGGTAGCGGTAAGTGGATGAGATAAACGTATGCCCGGGTGCGCCGCTGAGAAAATCTACCTGCGATACGAGTACGTCGCTGACAGGCAAAACGCCCGGCAGAAGAAGTTGAGGCGCCGCTGTCGCTGCGAGGTCCACCGTCACCGCCCGCACAAAGCGGTGAACGCTAAACAGCGCCGGCGCGTCGAGGTCAATCACCAAGCGCACCTTGTCGGGCGCGACGGAATGACGCACGTGCGTGATAACCCCCGACCTGCCGCTGACGTTCAACGACGTGCGGTCCTCGTAACGACGGGCGACGTCCACCTGCAAACCGAACGCTTCCGTGAGGAGACTCGCAGGAACGTAAATCTGGCTGTCCACCGCGATGGGCGCAACGGCGAGAGGCGTTTCACGGTCGTTGACGAGGGCTTTCGTCTGCCCGACTTGGAAGTCCACCGTCACGTGGTAGTAGCGCAAACGTTGCGCGCCGTTGTGGGTGGACAACGACATACCCAGAGCCTCTTGGAGAAAGTTCAGCGGCAGCAGCACCGCCCCATCGCGTTCCACAACGGGCGGCTGACAGACGAGGGTCATCGTTGTCGTCTGCTGCGCCCAGAGCGTGGGCGATGCAAAGAGCAAGCAGAGAAGCAAAAACGTGAAACGTGACAAAAACGTGCAACGTGATGTGTGATGCGTGATGCGTGGACTCATTGATTCATTGACCCCATTGACCGACTGATTTGCTTCCGATGTAAATGTGGTTCCTGATGTTAAGAACTCGTTTTTTTCCACACTAAACTTTTGCGTTTTGTCCTCTCCCTCAAGCATACCTGTCATGGCGAGCACAGCGAAGCCATCCCCTCCGCAGGGGATGGCTTCGCTGCGCTTGTAGTGGCAGGCATTCGAACCTACTGTTAGTCCACAGTTTCCCCGGCTTCTCCATAGAGTTGTTCACATCCCGGCGTCGTTGGTCAATTTCATCTTAACTCAAATCCGTCTGCTGCGCAAATCCCGTTGCCCTATTGACCTATGAAGCGTGTCGGTGTATAGTGAAGCCGTTGAAGGAGGTGAAGGGCGATGCAGATTGTGTTATGGGCCATCGCGTTATGGGGTGCGACGTCCTTTGCCGTTGCGCCAATGGCGACGGAGACGAACCGTTTTGCCCGCATGAGCGATGAGGCAATCCTGCGCGTGGCGGGGGTGCCGCGCCACCACTGGGCGGCAGATGCCATCATCCGCCTATATCGTCTGGGCGTCTTGCAAGGCTACCCCGAAAAGCGAAGCCATCCCCGGCGGAGGGGACGGCTTCGCTTCGTTCCTCGCAACCGCTCCGACCCTGCCCACGACAGGCATTCTCATCGGGGAGGGGAAAGGCATGACGGCAACCGCGTCACTTTTGCCTTTGTTACATTCCCCCATTGACCCAGTGACTCTCGCTGTGTTATAATCACAGCCGTTACACTTTGACAACGGCTGTCACGAATTGCACATTTACGTCCTGTTGCTGCCGTCTCTTGTGCCATTCGTGTTCCGCTGTGAGAGAGAGGTATTGCCGAATGGCACGCAAGAGAAAGAAACCGTCTTTGCCGACCACGCCTGAGGGCTTGATAGATGCGTTGCTCAATGAACTGCGCAAGGAGGAGCCTAACGAACCGTTCTTGGACGCTGTGCGCACCGCCCTGCTGGACCTGGGTGAGGGCTACGTTCCAGCATTGATGGACAAAATCCGCAGGAGCACGGACGAGCCGGAGTCCGCCCTCCTTTCGCTCCTCATCCACCTCATGGGCGACCCGCGACTCATTGAACCGCTGCGCGCCATCGCGATGGACCCCGACAACACGCTGTCCGCCCGCGTCACGGCTTGCGTGGGGCTGAAGGCGTATGGCATCAACGTCAGGTTGGACGTGGCGCCTTCTCGGGGGACGTCAGCGGAGGAAGCCCTGTCAGAAGAAGAAGCCGCGCAGGCTCTCGACCAGGTAGTAGATGCCATCGCTCAAGCGCAGCAAAGCCGTGAGGGGTTGGAGTCGCTGGTTTCGCTGCTTGCGATCGCCGACCCGCGAATGATTCAGATGTTGCTGCTCCGCGCCGTGGAACGCTACGGCAAGTCCGTCGCCGCTGCGTTATCTTACCTCGCGCACTCCTCTGAACTGGAGACGGCGCTGGCGGCGGTGCGGGCGTTGGCCCATCTGCGCCATCCCGTCGCTGTGCGAGCGCTGCAGCAGGTCGTTGATCAATCGCCTCATTCGGAGGTGAGCCGCGAGGCGCGCCGCGCCATCTTTGAGTTGTGCGAGCAGGGCGTCACGGACGTGGGAGCCGAGGAGGAACAGGCGGCGGCCCCGGTTCAGCCGTGGCGGATTGAACGCGCTCTCCTCAGCAACGTGGACGGCATCGGGAGTCGGCTGATGTTCCTGCACTGCGCGCTGCCTGACGGCAAAGCGGCGTGGGTGCAGGTGTACCTTAACGATGTCGTGGGGCTGAGGGATTGCGCAGGAAAAGAGTGTGCGCCGAAAGAGGTCGAGGACAATTTCCAGTTCCTTCTGAAAATGTCGGGGAGCGAGATAGAAGACGAGAACGGACACAGCGACAGCCTGCTGTTGGTGGAGGCGGACCCACACTATTGTCACTACCTCATTGCAGAGGCGCGGCAGAAAAATCAGCGGAGTCATTTCCCCCTACCTATCGGTTACCATGCATGGCTCGCCCCCTTGGGTGAGCCCCCCGTCCACTATGCGCAACCCTTGATTTACGCCCTCATTGATGTCGACAGCGTCGAAGACGTAGAGAGGTTGATAGAGGAATCCGACCTTCTGCTGGAAGAGCCACAGATGCGGAGTTGGCTGTTCCGCTTCGATGACATTCGCCCGTTTGCGGAACGAGCCAAGGAGGAATCACGCCAATTGGTCGGTTTACCGTTCGGCATGTGGAGCATATTGGCAGGGGACACCCTGGAAGAAGCGGTGACGACTCTGTT
>JANWYM010000546.1 GCA_025055355.1 Abditibacteriales bacterium | reverse complement strand
CGAACACTAACAGGTAGAGGAGAAATAAGGATTTGGGCAGACAGCGTAAGGGACTGAACGTTTGCACGTTGGCACATTATGACGTTGGCACGTTGGCACGTTGAAACGTTGAAACGTGTTAACCTGCCAACGGGCTAACCCGTTTATGTTCCTCTTCTGAAGATGCCTTTACTTACAGGTCTGCCGCCATCTTTCACGATGACTGGTTTCTCCTCATGCGGGCGTGGCTCCGGGCGCACGGGAATCGGCTCTTGGCGCGTGACCGGCGCGGCAGGGAGTTGCCCGTAGAGTTGGATGAGTGTCTCCAAGGCTGCTTTAATTCTATCCAGCGCCGCACCCAACGGCAAGTCGCTCTCGGCGTTGCTCTGCACGTAGTTGACGGCGTTCTCAATCGCGGTCAGGGCTTGGTCGCGGTAGCCCATGTTCACGGGACAGAGAACCGTCACCAGCGAATACTTCGCCATCAGCACGGAAATCAGCCGCTCCACGTAAGCGCGCGGGCGCGTTTGCCAGTCCACCGCGACGGCGGCGGGCGCGAGCGACGCCGCGAACTGTCCCGCCGTCACGGCGACGCTCGGCGAAGTGGCAATGGTATAACGCTCCAACGTCTCCAGTCCGCGCTCCGCCGTGTCGCGGATGTCTTTCACCTTGTGGATGAGTTGCGGATGACTGTTGAGATAGACACACTCGGGGATGAAATCCCTGTCCAGCGCCAACTCCCCGCCTTGATTGCGGATTTGCCCGATTGGCAGCCAGTCCACGTCATCGGCGGTGCGGTCAAAAGACAGCACGTAGCGACGCCAGCGCAATTGACATTCTATCAGCGCGCTGCTGCGCGTGGGATACATCGGTTGACGTTTCTTCTCTGCCACATCCACGCCGAGATAGACGCCCACAACTGTATGAAGATATTGCTCTTTATCGAGGTCGAAGGAGGGCGCCGATTCCTCGTCGCTGATGTCCACCCAGTAGCCCTGCGGCGTAATCGCCTGACAGCGGCGCAGGGTGACGCGGTAAGTCATCGTTGAAGACGGCACGACCGTCAGGCTATCGGCGTCCATGCGCACGACGCCGTGCGGACAGCCGTGGTGCAGCGCCCACCGCACCAACTCCTCGTGGTAAGCGGTCTCAAGGCTCAGATGCTCGCCGTGCAGCAGTCGCACGCTGTCCCAATCTATCGAACCGAGACGGAAGTTGCTCATCGCATCACACCTATAAGGACTGTCAACGGATTTCGGTAGCGGATTAAACGGATTAGTTTTAGTGAACCCGTTTAATCCGCTACCGAAATCCGTTGACGGGCGCGCTCTCTCATCAGCCCCGCTGTGTCATCCCAATATGACGGCGTTCCCGCCGTCGGCGCGAGCGGGAAGCATGGACGCTCAAGGTTCACGTAGCGCACCGCCCACTCGTAGCGAATAGGCACATGCACCGGCACAAACAGGCGGCGAAGGACTTCTAATTTCGCCTCGATTTGCTCCGCGCCTTCCTCCGTGCGGTCAAACGGCAGGCGCACGACGATCTCCGGGCTATGCAAGGTGGACGCCCCGTTCAGCACCATCGTCTTCCCCGGCTGCGCGAACGGCGTGCCTAACACGCTGGGATAATGAATGAACTGCTCCATGTCCACGTCCACGCGAGGATGCACCAGCAGCCCCACCGCCGCCTGAAACAGCGCGCCATAATCGTAGATAGCGCGCCGATATAGCAGCAGCGCCCACAACATCACCTGCTCCTCCGGCGCAAAGCGCTCCCAGTCCTCCCGCGTGATGCCCAAAAACGCGCCGCTGTCCAACCACTGCTCCATCAAGCGCAGCACGATGCCGCCTAAATTCAGCCCGCCCGTTACGGACATCTGGCGCGGATAGTAGGGAATGTAATCGGGCAGATGCTTGCGCGCCAGAGCCAGCATCTCAGCGGCGGTCATCGCCGCTGTGCGTCCCGCCCGATACTGCGCCCGAATCTCCGCGAACATCGCCTCGATGCCGGGGTCTTTCGCCGTCCAGCGCGTCTCGGCTGTGTCAAAAATGTTCTCCGGCGGGGCGAACCGCTGCGGCTGCGCGGTGTGTAGTTCTATCCGCTCCGCCCAGTGGGCTTCCCAGATTCTCCGCTCCCGCTCTTCAACGTGGTAAACCGTCTTGGGCACCGCGCGGTGCGGATAAGCGTTCACCCACGCCACCACATCCTCAATTCCTGACAGGCTGTGAATGGTCACGTCGATCTCGCGCGCTTCGGGTTCAACGCGATGGTCGAAGTCGAACCCTCCAATGACGTCGGCGCACGCGAGGGCGAGAAAGACCTGTGTAAAGAACAGTTCCGCCACTTCTTGGGCGATGCGCCGCTGTCCTATTCGTTCCGCGTCAGGCATTTCCTCCGGCGGGCGGATAAATTGAATTCCTGCCTCCTGCCGGTAATCGGACTCAAACTCTCCCGCCCGGATCATTCCCCATCCGGCGTGCTCCGCTGGCGGCGCGGGTCCTCTGAACTCAATATACTGTTCTCCCAACTGCCGCACCAACCGTTCAACGGGGCTCTCTTCCATGTTCCAGTTTTGCGGTTCCTGCGCCTGCTGTTCGCACCATTGCCGCACCCAGTCGGCGAGTGACATATCCGATTTGTTCCAGTCACGCAGCGCGCTCGCGGGCGGCAGTCCCATCATCGTCAGCGCAAAGAACCGCCACAGCCGATTGTCCGCCCGAACGTTGATGCCCAACCGCGCTGCCAGCTCTTGCGTCTGTGCCTCATCGGGCGCAGCATCCGTCGCGCGGTGGCGATAGGGTATGACCTCCGAATGAGAAAAGTAGCCGACAGCGGGCAGCAACCGCACGTTCGCCGCTGGCACCTTGAGCGCGTTCAACACCTCAACGGCGTGCAGCACGTAACTGGGTCCGTTTAAGGTGGACAGATAAGGGAGAGCAGATTTCTCGACCATCGGCAGCCCCGCAGCACGTTGGCACGTTAGCACGTTAGCACGTTGGAACGTTGGAGCGTTAAAACGTTAAACCTGCCAACGTGCCAACCTGCCAACGTGCCAACGTGCCAACTTGCCAACTTGCCAACCTGCCAACGTGCTAACGTGCTAACGCGCTAACGTGCCAACGTGTCAACGTTCTAAGACCTGCGCTTCAATCCGATACCAACCAATCATAAAGAACTGCGACAGCACCGACGCTGCGTAGCGGGCGATGTCGTCCAGCAGGAAGCGGTGCGCGACGGAACGGCTTTGCGGTAGCGACAGCCGCATGACGGGGATGATAGGCACGCGGGATTTCGTCAAGTAACTCGCGCGCAGTTCCAGCAGTGACGCTTCCGAGATGAGCGTCGGCCACAGGTAAGTGTCCCACGGCGTCCGCTCTTCCCAAGGCTGGTTGACCACGTCCAACTGCACCGAGGCGTTCT
>JANWYM010000545.1 GCA_025055355.1 Abditibacteriales bacterium | reverse complement strand
GCGTAAACTGTTGGACAAGTTGGGGAACGGTGCCTCCCGGTCCCGTTCTCAAGCCACAAAGACCAAGCGGAGAGGGAGGTCATAAATGCTCAAAGTCGGGGTCATCGGCTGTGGCGGCATCGGGCGCACGCACGCGGGGGTTTACAAAAGCGACCCGTTAGCCGACCTGCGCTGCGTGTGTGACATTCAACGTGACCGCGCCGATTCAGCGGCGGCGCAGTTCGGCGTGAAGGCGTATTACAGCGTGGAGGACATGCTGAAGCATGAAGAGTTGGACGCGGTGAGCGTCTGCACGGCGGGCGTGGAGAACGGCGGCGACCATTACTTGCCGACGATGCAATGTTTCGAAGCAGGGCTGCACGTTTTGTGCGAGAAGCCGATCTCCAATAACATCGTCCACGCCCGCGAGATGGTGGCGAAGGCGAAGGAGAAAGGAGTTTACTTCGGCATCAACCTCAACCATCGTTTCGTCCCGCCGGCGGCGAAGGCGAAGCAGTGGGTGCAGGAGGGGAAGTTGGGCGACCTGCTGCTCATCAACATGACGATGTGGATTGGCAACCCCAACGAAACCTCCCCGTGGTTTCACATCCGTGCCCTGCATCCCCACAGCCTTGACATCATGCGCTACTTCTGCGGCGACGTGAAGAAGGTGCACGCCTTCTTCAACCGTGCCCCGCGCCCAGACGGCCCAGGTGGCAAGCGGGTCTGTTGGTCAAATGTGCAGGTCAACCTGCTGTTTGAAAACGAGGTCGTCGGACACCTCACTGGCAGTTACGACGCTAACCCCGCCCACAACCTCGAACGCTGTGAGGTCATGGGCACGGAAGGGCGGTTCGTGCTGGACAACCTCTATGAGGAACTGACGTTTTATCCGCGCCGCTCGCAAGAACTGACGGTCATCCGCAACAGCATCATGGGTGGCGTGGCGGGGTTTCAGGCGACCTTTAACAACCGTCTCCATCGCTGGCTGGAGCAGGTCACGAATAAAGTGCCGCGCGAGGAGATTGAGGCATCGGGCGAGGACGGACTCGCCGTGCAGGAAATCATCGAAGCCGCCATTCAGTCGTGGGAGGGGAATTGCGTGGTGGATGTGATGAGGTAGGAAATTGGGAAATTGGGAAATTGGCTAATCTCCCAATTTCCTTGACTTTTCAGTGGTAGATTCGACAACTCCAGTCGCGGAACGCGATCCATTGGTTTGGTATCGCAGAACGTTCGCGGCGGTGGTCGCCGTCGCGGGCATTCTGGCCCTCGCGATTTTCCTGCGTTTGCGTCAGCCGGCGGGCGCAGAGCGCCCGCCCTATCAGGAGATTCCCCCTCTGCCGACTTCTCCCCAGCAGGAAGAGAAGGAAGAGAACAAACCTAAAAACCTCGTTTTCTCCGCCCCGGAGCGGTATCAAGCCGTAACCGTCCATGGGGCGGAGTTGGCAGGCAAGGAGAAGGTCATCGCGCTGACGTTTGACGACGGACCGTGGCCCAAGACGACCGCGCAAGTGCTGGACATCCTGAAGCAACACCAGGTCAAGGCAACGTTCTTCTGGATCGGGCAGCACCTGCAAAACAACCCCGCCATCGGGCGGAAAGTCGTTGCCGACGGGCACGCCATCGGCAATCACACCTGGCATCATCGCTACCACCGCGTAGATGCGGCAACGGCGGCGAGGGAGATTGACGACACCGCCGCCCTCATCTTCAAAGTCACCGGCGCTAAAACCTTCCTCTTCCGTCCGCCCGGCGGCAACTTGCGAAACGGACTGGCGGCTTACGCCAAAAAGAAAAAGCATACTATTGTGATGTGGTCTATTTCCTCGGCGGACACCAACCGTCGCGCCTCGGCGCAAAGCATCATCCACAGCGTTCTGCGCGGGGCGCATCGCGGTGGCATCGTGCTCATGCACGACGGCGGCGGAAATCGCTCTGCGACGGTGAGGGCTTTGCCGCACATCATCGCGGGGTTGAAGAAGAAGGGTTACAAGTTCGTGACCGTGCCGGAGTTATTGGAGATGTGCGACAAGGAACTCAAGTCGACCGCAGCATCACAATCCGTCAAACCCGTCACGGCGCAACCAGCCGTGGAATAGACCAACGCGGTCGTAACGAGCAGGCTGGAAGCATATAATCGCAGGTTTATTTTCCGAGGGTAGCCATTATGCGAGGATTTTGGAGATTGAGCCTTGGGTTATTATTATGCATCGCTGCTGTGCCTCTATGGCAACGCGTGGGAGGCGCTCAGATTGGTCGCGAGGTTGCTGTCACCCGACACTTGCAAGATGGTGAGGAGTTCCGCATCCCGCTGCATAAACTCATTGAACATGGCGCGCGGCTTTTTACGGCAATGTGGACGGTGCAGGAAGGCGCTGGGCGTCCCTTGACGAAGGGGAACGGCGCGCCTCTGATGGACCCCAGCGAGCCCCTGATTTTTCCGCGCAATTTCAATCGGGTCTCTGCCCCGGATGCCAATTCATGCGCGGGATGTCACAACCTGCCGTTCGGCATCCCCGGCGGGGGTGGGGACATCGTGGCGAACGTTTTCGTGCTGGGGCAGCGGTTCGACTTTGTGACATTCAACCCTCACGATGTCATTCCGACCAAAGGCGCGATGGATGAAAGCCTGCGCCTGACGACCTTACAGACGATTGCCAACGAGCGGGCGACCATAGGCATGTTCGGCTCTGGCTTCATTGAGATGCTGGCACGCCAGATCACTGCCGACTTGCAGGCGATCCGCGATACGACGCCGCCCGGCGGGGCGCGACCACTCGTCTCTAAAGGGATCTCGTTTGGGGTCATCGCCCGTTTCCCCGATGGGACGTGGGACACCTCGCGCGTTGAAGGCATCCCCGCTCCCAGTCTGGTTTCCACCGGGGCAAACGACCCACCCAGCTTGATTATCCGTCCGTTTCATCAGGCAGGACATGTGGTGTCGTTGCGTCAGTTCACGGTCAACGCCTTCAACCACCACCACGGGATTCAAGCGACAGAGCGCTTTGGTGTGAACACCGATGCAGATGGCGATGGCTTTGTGAACGAACTGACGCGCGCCGATGTGACGGCGGTGACCATTTTTCAAGCGACGATGGCGGTGCCGGGGCGTGTGATTCCCAACGACCCCGCAGTGGAGCAAGCCGTGTTAGTGGGGGAACGCCGCTTCCAGCAGATTGGCTGCGCCCGTTGCCACGTCCCCGAATTGCCGCTTGACAAACAGGGATGGATTTTCACCGAGCCGAATCCGTTCAATCCGCCGGGCAACCTCCAAGTGGGGCAAGCCCCGACGTTGAGGGTCAACCTTACCAGTGACCGCTTGCCTCAGCCGCGTCTCAAGCCGCAGGGTGGCGTCGTTTACGTGCCTGCCTTTACCGACTTCAAATTGCATGACATCTGCGGTGAACCGGATGACCCCAATATC
>JANWYM010000544.1 GCA_025055355.1 Abditibacteriales bacterium | reverse complement strand
GGAACAGCAGTTTTCGCAGTCGCAGAGCCAGAGTCAACGGAACGCGGAGAACGCGCCGAATCGGCGGGTGGTGGTGTTTTTGTTTCGACCGGGGAGCAAGGTCAGCGCGGAGAGGTGGCCGTGTCCGCGGGCGAAGGAGGGCATCGCGGGCTGTCAGAAACGGTTCTGGTCGGACGGGGAGAAGCGGCGCGGCACTCACCTCCCGAACGAGCGCCGAGAGTTTGAGAAGTCGAAGGACACTTTCGCGTGTCGGTTCTATCAGCGCATCTCGGAAGCGTCGCCGTGCGAGGCTGCCCAAGCCACCTTGGTGGGATATCTGTCGGTGCAGGTCTTTTTCCATAAAGTGCCGATTGAAGGGTTAGAAGTCAAGTTCGCTCAGATGGGGCAGGACGGCCAGCCGGGCGCGCAGGTGGGAGATACGCAGCGAACCGACCAGCAGGGCATCGCCAAACTGGATTTTCCGGTGCCTGTGAATAATTATATTTGTCAGATTGAGTATCAGCCTGCCACAGTGGTCTGCACAGTGGAGGACAAAGCCAAACCGTTTATCTTAGTGCTGCCGATTGGCAGACCTTACTTTGATTTTGAGGAGGAGGCGGAATTTGACTCCGTCGGAGGGTCGTGATAGGGGGATGATGACCATTGCCAACTATTATCTTACGTCCGAGGGCACCACAGCGCAACATGAATGTAGCCTTTGAGGTGACGTTTCAGGGGTTCCAGGAAGGGCAGGAGATAGAGGTCAAGTTTTGGGAGGTGAACCTCAGTGTAGCGGCGAACGATCACGGACGGGAACGAGTTGTCGGGGCAGTGCGCGGCAGGTTAAAGCGGGCGATCGGATGGACGCCAAGTAGTCCGGTCCTCACCTTGGAGCCTGCGACAGAATCGCCGCAGGCTTCGGGAAGGGCACGCATTGGTTTTGTCTTTCCTCTGGTCGCCGGTGAGCGCTTGTTCGTGTTTGACATCCCCTATGACCGCTACGACCAACTGGAGGGCGACTATTGGGAAATTCAGGCGCGAGTGGAGAATCCCGCCGTGCAATCGCCGACCTTCAACGTGGCACGCGTGCGGCGGGCGCTGCCCGTGCGCGGCCAAAACTCGGTCGCTACCTATGACTGGCACGCAGGCAACGACGTTGTCTTCTACAATGATGCCAGCGAAGACGAAGGCGGCACGCGGGGGGCATTCCACGATATTGAACAAGCCATCCGCGACGCCCGACATTTTATCTTCATCGCCGGCTGGTCATTTCATCCTTACGTGCGCTTGCGACACAATACGCCAGCGGCCGTCAGTTCGACGCTGGGGTATCTTCTCATTGACCAAGCCCGGGCTAACCCTGAGATGCTTATCGCGATTCACACATGGGACCACACAAATATCGCCATGCCTGACCCCCAAAACGACTGGGGCGAGCGCATCTTGAACATCATCGCCGGCGGCACGCGCCCGCCGAACCTCCTGTGGCGCGCCAGTTCACGCACGGGCGAGGGCGGCGGCGCGGGGTTCGGGTGGAGCCACCACCAGAAGTTTGTCGTGCTGGACTGCGCCGGGGCGGGCGGGCGGCGGGAAATCAAGGCGTTCTTCGGGGGGCTGGACCTCACCAAGGGGCGGTTTGATTGGGGGGAACATCCTATTCTACCTTCCGATCGTCGGTCGCGCTACTTCTTAGCGCAAGTTCGCGGGACAATGCCCGGACGGGTGTGGACTTCTTCCCATGATTACGATGACTGGTATAACGGCGAGTTCGGCGACGACCGCAGCCTACCCCGCGAGCCATGGCACGACATCCATGCGCAAATCGTGGGACCTACCGCGTGGGACTTTGTCCGCGAGTTCGTGGGACGGTGGAATCTCGACCCGGCTTTCCCTGATGCGCAGGGCGACGACAGCAGCGCTGCCATTCAAGCAGTGCTGAACAAGTTTCTGTCGCTCTTCAACCGCCGCCAGTTCGTCCAGCAATGGGAGAGTCGCTCTGGTAGGTGGGCCGGACAGGTCTATCGTTCGATGGTGCGCGAGCATTGGGGGGCAGATAACCCGGTGGAAAGTCCCGCGCAGCATGGCACACGCCACGAGTTCCAGTGGAGGGTGCGAGGTAACGTTGAGTCAAGCATTCAGCAAGCCTACTTGCAAGCCATCAACCAAGCCGACCGCTTCATCTACATCGAGACGCAATACTTTATCGGCTCGGGCATTCATTGGGGACGGAGGTCGGTTCGCAATCGGGTTCCTGAGACCATTGTCAATCGTATTTTAGACCGTATCCAGCGCGGTCTGCCCTTCCATGCTTACATCGTCATCCCGATGTTCCCTGAAGGGGACCCCACCTCCGGCGCGAACCGAGCGCAGCGATATTTCCAGTGGAAAACCATACAATACATGGCACAGGCGATCCATGCTCAGGTAGGCGCGCGCTGGCAGGATTATCTTTCTTTCTACTTCCTGGCGCAGTGGCACAATGTCTCGTCACTGCGCACCAGTGGTTCGCGTCAGGACCGCGTGCGCGCCAACCAGCGCTACATGATTTACGTTCACTCTAAGATGATGATTGTGGATGACCGCTACGCCATTATTGGCAGCGCCAACCTGAACGAGCGTAGCCTCGCCGGCGGACGCGACTCGGAGATTTGCGTCGGTCTCTGGCCGGCTAACAATCGAGTGGAGCAGGAGTGCATCCAGCAAATTCAGCAGTTCCGCCAGCGCCTCTGGCAGGAGCATCTCGGACCGGGGATGCCCGCCCAGTGGCAGCAGCCCGAATCAGCGGCTTGCGTCCAAGCCGTGCAAGGGGCGGCACGGCAGAACTACATTCACTTCCGACAGGGGCGGCGACAGGGCAACGAAGGTCACCTATGCATGTGGCCATTGCACGCTGAACAGAATCAGTTTTACTTCCAGAGCGTCAGCGGGCCGGTAGAGCATGAGCATGTCATTCCCGACGCGGTGTTTCCGCCCGTGAGCAATACGGAGTGGCTGTTCTATCCAACGGGCGCGGGTGCTATCGGATGGACAGATATAGCCGAATGACTTCATACGGAAACCGTTGATCCGTTGATCCTATGAGGAGCCTCCCCGAAAACTCCCATTGAAATGGGGCTGCTTACTGTCAGCGGATTTCGGTAACGGATTAAACGGATTTAGTAACGCCATTAGCATGAACCTCCTGAAGGTGCACAACATAGACCGTCCCCCGTCGCTGTCGAAGGAGTGAGATACAAGATGCCCCACCACACCGTCCAACCCGGCGAGTGCCTGGCGACCATCGCGGCGCGTTACAACTTCACGAACTACCGCACGATTTACGAACACCCCCGCAACGCGCAACTGCGGCAGAACCGCAAGAACCCGAACATGCTCGTACCTGGCGACCGCGTCTTCGTCCCGCCGCCGGAGCAGCGGGACGAGTCGCGGAGCACGA
>JANWYM010000543.1 GCA_025055355.1 Abditibacteriales bacterium | reverse complement strand
TTCTCTACTGGCGGCGAGCGGAAGCGCAGAAAGTCGCGGATGCAGCCGCGCTGGCGGGCGCGATGAAACTACCTGACACGACTTTGGCGCTCGCGGCAGCCCAGAATTATGCGGCGCGAAACGGCTATAACGTCGCTGTGAGCGGCGTGAGTGTGACCGGGCAGGTGAACCCTGATGGTTCCCATCCCCACTGGTATCGCGTCAGAGTGAGCCGACCGGAGCGGTTGTTCTTCGGGTCGGTGTTTAGAATGTTGACCACACAAATCGGCGCGACGGCAACGGCCGAGTTTGTGACCAAAGAGCCCATCAACGTCTGGGGCGTGGGCACTTACGGAACGGTGGGCACGCAGAGCCTGGAGATTTCTGGACCTTATGCCCGCTACTCCTACGGCGACCCCTACGCCACCCGATTCCTCGACAGCGGCGCTCCGAATCCGCTGTATGACCCGAGCGGTTACAATTATCACCTTTACGTCCCCCCGAACTACGCGACGATTAACGGCACGACCAACGTGATGCTGGAGTTGTATGACGCGACCTCTGGCACCAGCAGTAGCAGTTGGTCGGATGAAGTTTACAGTTCGCACGGCGTCTCCACCCAAGCGACGACGGTTTTCACCATCTACCGACCGGATGCGACGCCGAGCGATTACTCCGACGACGTGGCGATTGCGAGTGTCACTATCGGTCCCAACAACAGCACCTACAGATTGAAATGGGCAGTGCCCCCGGGCTTCACGTTTAACTCGGCGACCTATGGCACTGGTCACTACCGCGTCAACGTCAGAACGACCTCTGGAACGGGCGGCAACGCCTATCACATGCGCGCTGGCCCGCCGCGCTCCTCAGGACAGTCGTTCAACCCTAACAACGGCACCAGCCTGACAGGCATCGGGCGTTTGCAGATGTTTTTTCAGCGCGACGGCGTGGTGACGTGGAATCTGGGCTATATCCCCCAAGAAGCCGCTGGGATGAAACTCCACATCAAAAAATTTGATACCGACATCGGCGCGCAAAGCATCACCTACCAAGACACAACGGGACTGATTAACTGGACCGGGCAGTTATCCACGAACGGAACGTGGCAGGAAGACGTTTTTACGATTCCGTCCAATTACCCGGGCGGCACTCTCAGAGCCATCTACACAGCCGGGAGAACTGATACCTCCGTATGGGAGATGTGGTATGAGGGCGTCATCGCAGGGCAGCCCGGTCGCGTGCGATTAGTGGAATGAGGTGGCGCCACGACGGTCGAACACAGGAGGAGAAAAGGATGAAAGGATTAAGGACGATGCGACGGATGGAGTGGACGTTGGGGATGACGGCGTGCCTTGTCCTGAGCCTGTGCGCTGTCGGCTGGGGCAACGGCGAATGGCATGAGCGCGCGGAGAAAGGACACGTTGAAACCCCAGAAACTTCCAGCGTGCCTGGAAGTATCAAAGAGGGCTCTCAACCTTTAATCATCGCGCCACCACCTGTCACGCCGCCACCGCAGCCATCGGTGTCTGCCACCGCATCAGCACCGCCCTCTTCTGGCGCTGCGCGGTGGCTTATATTCCTTGCGGTTTCCTGGCTTATTGCGTTCGTGCTTCTCGTTTGGGGCGTCAAAATGCACCTGAGAGAACAGCGAAGGCAGACCCGCTAAGGAAATCGGAAAGCCCGTCAGCCCAACATGGTGGGGCGTCCGCTGGGGCTACGGGTAGACGCCAAGTGACAGAGCAGCGGGGAGGCTGAGTTTGCCTCGTCATACCAATGGACCCATTGACTAATTGACTCAGCCCTCGTCGTTCCCCGCAGGGGGAGGCAAACGCTCGCGGAACAGGGGGGACTTACGTCCCTCGCGTGCGGCGCGGTGAGATTGGGGGTAGAGGAAGGCGCGGCGCTGGGTGTAAAAGGCGTAAGCCAGCAGCGCGGCGAACATCATCCCTGTCGCCTCGGCGATGCCCTCAAATTGGAAGATGCCTGTGCTACGCCCGAGGGCGTAGAGTTCATGCACGGCGAACACGACGCTGGCAACGACCAACACGCGCCACGCCTTGCCGCCTTCGCCGGCGCGCAGCAGCCGATACATTTCCACGGCCCACACTGCGGCGACCATCGCCACGAAGAAACTAATGAGAGACATCAGAGGATACAACATCAACATCGTGTCAACCGCTCTCCCCTCTCAAGGGGTCCCGACAAACACCACGCTGGTGGGCGTTGTGGGAACCACGAACACTTGCCGCTGACCCGTCTGCACGTGCCGCGCCGCTGCCCACGCAAGCGATGCGTCCGCGAAAATGCCAAACACGACTGACCCCGTGCCTGTCATCGTCGCGCCGGTCGCGCCACATTCAAGCAGTTGCGTTTTGATGACTGTGATTTCAGGGAAGCGGGACGCTACGACGGCTTCCAGTGCGTTGCTCACGTGACGTCCTATCTCACCCACATCGCCTGATTGCAGCGCCACTATCATCGCCTCCGCGCTACCCGTGGGGGCGGGCGTCTCTGCCCGCCTGCCAGCGGCATCCCACCAGGCGTAGACCTCGCGCGTCGCCAGCGCAAACCCCGGCTGCACCAACACCAGCCATGCCCGCAGCCCATTGGGCAGCGGCGTCAATCTCTCACCCACGCCTTCCGCCAGCGCGCAGCCGCCACGCAGGAAAAACGGCACGTCCGCGCCCAGTCGTGCGGCGAGGCGCTGCAACGCTTCCTCGCTCAGGTGCAACGCCCACAGTTGATTCAGCGCCGACAGCGTCGCCGCGGCGTTGCCGCTGCCCCCGCCCAAGCCTGACCCCAGCGGAATGCGCTTTTCCAGGGCAATGCTCACCCCTGCGGTCGTGCCCGTCTCCGCTCGCAGCAACTCAGCGGCGCGCCAGCACAGGTTCGCGGGCGTCGCCAACCCCGCCCAGTTGCAGTGCAAGCGGATGTCGCCTGGCGTCCGCGTGAAGTGCAGCGTGTCGAACAAGCCGACGCTCTGCAAAATCGTGCGAACCCAATGATACCCATCCGCGCGCCGCCCCAGCACGTCGAGGGAGAGGTTGACTTTGGCGGAGGATTGGAGGGTTAAAGTGTCCATCTCCTAATTCCCTCATTTCCCAATTTCCTTGATCCCCTTCGCCAGCCGCGCGAACTCCTCAACGGTGAGCGTCTCCCCCCGCCGCTGGGGGTCAATCCCCTGCGCGCTCAAAAACTGTTGTGCCACACTCTTATCGGCATTTGGCAACAAACTGATCAGCACGTTGCTCATCGTCTTGCGGCGTCCGCGAAAGGCGGCGTGGACGAGACGGAGAAAGTCGCTCTCGATGTCGGAAGAGATGGAAGAGGAAGGATGGGGGATGAGGCGGACGATCGCCGATGCCACCTCGGGCGCGGGGTAGAAACATCGGGGCGGGACGAGGCTGATAATTTCCACCTGCATCCACGCCTGCGTGATG
>JANWYM010000542.1 GCA_025055355.1 Abditibacteriales bacterium | reverse complement strand
CAACACTCTTTCGTCATCCAGGGCGACGATGTTGCAAATTCTACCCCGCCCCAATCGCCTCTCCATGCCTTGTCGAGCCAAACTCGGCGCGATGAAAAAGCCCCGCAGGGCGAGGGCGGGCATGAGAGGCGGTTCTGGCTCTGCAGCCGTCGGCAGCCGAGTGGGTTGTGGTGGCTCAACGGACGCGGGCGCCGCTGCAACCTCGCGCTGGGCTTTGGCTCCCTTGCCTTCCCACCATCCCCGCACACTCTGGGGGCGCTCCTCCCCACGCAGCCGCAACGCCGCCCGCAGCAGACTCTCCCACGGCTCCGATAGACCCCTCGGCTCCCACGTGTCCCTCAGCAACCGCTCTAACGCCGAAGGCGGACGCTCCCCCGTCAGCATCTCGTGCGCCATCATCGCTAACTCAAAAAGGTCGCTCTCTGGTCCCACCTTCTCCCCTGCGAGCACCTCCGGCGCAGCATACTCCACAGTGAACGCCCGGGTGCTGCGGCTGCTGAACCCCTGCCGCGCTGCCCCAAAGTCCACTAACACCACCCGTCCGTCCTCATGCAGCAGCACGTTATCAGGCTTGATGTCCAAGTGATAGACATCTGCCGCGTGCACCGCCTCCAACGCTGCCACGCATTGCTCCACCACAGCCCGCACCTGCTCCACAGGCAGCCGTCCGCCCTGCGCGTCCATCTCCTTCCGCAAACTCCGCCCGTTGATTAACTCCATCACCAGATACGCCGTCCCGCGCTCCTCGAATAGGTCTTGCACCCGCACGACATTGGGGTGGTTGAGGCGCGCCAAAATCCGCCCCTCCCGCATAAACCGCTGCAAGCCACGCCGATAGACCTCCTGCTGCGGGGTCGGCACGTTCAGCCGCCCTGTCGTCCCCTCCCGCACGGCGTGCTCCTGCGGGTAAAACTCCTTGATGGCGACCAACTGGTCTAAGGCGGTATGCACGGCGCGGTAGGTGATGCCAAAGCCGCCGCGTCCCAAGGCGTAGTCTATGCGATAGGTATCACCGCGCAGTTGCGTCCCCGGTGGCAGCACATCGCGCAGCAACGAGGGGAGGTGCACTCCACACCCGGGGCAGACTACCGCTGACACGGCTATCCCGTCTTGATGACAGTGTAAACAACGCATGATACCTCACCGGGTGCATTACGTAAAATTTGCAACCTTGTAACCAATGGTGTTAGCGCTCTGTTAAGTTGAATTCTCCATTTTTGGCTTTTGGGCGCGCCGTCCGAGCAAAGAGTGAAAATCAACTTCACGAAGCCATAGTTGATTTCGCCGTTTTGGAGGTGTTTCACCGCCCTCAACCCGCACCACAGGTTAGCCTCGCCCCTTGTGGGCGTCGTCGGAGGGAGTGGATAACCGTCTGACGGTGCGTTTTCCCGCTGGACAACGCCCCCAAGGGGCGAGGCTACCGATTTTGCCGTGGTTTTGAGCCTGATGAACAAGCACCACCGGTTTGTAGGGGCGCGCCCAGAAGGCACCCGCCCTGCCAGCCCTATTGCGATGACAGAAGCGGGCTGGCAGGGACGCCTGCCCCTACGGGTGCCACCGAACAGAGCGGGACTGCAAATTTTGCGTAATGTATCCTACTTCACCTCTTCGTCAGTGGGCTATCGAGTGCCTGCCGAGATGGTCTTGCCCAACGCCATCAGAGTTTTTTTGAAGTCCTCGGCGCGGCTGCGGAAATCGTCACCTGTGCCCAACTCGAACGCCATCCCCCGCGTGCCTTCCAGCAACTTGAGATACACTTGGCTTTGCGGGTCCTGCGTGCGCACGATGAGGTAAAACTGCTGCACGCCCGCGCCGCGAATCGCCTGCACCACTTCCTCAACGCTCTGGGTGTCTTTGTCTGGAACGTGGGGGGGCGCATCGGTCACCAGCACAATGACCTTATTGGCGTCGGGCGCGAAGGGTTGACGCAGGGCGAGCATCACCGCATCGAGGCTGCTTTCGGGGGCATCTCCTCCACCGGTCGCCTGCAGGGCGGAAACCTCCCGCCGAAAAGCCGCCGGGTCATTGGTGAACGGCTGACCGGCAAAAGTCAGCACGCGCGGCTCTTCACCGATGAGACGGTCGCGGAACTCAATCAAGCCCACCCGCACGCGAACCCCTTCCGACTCGATGGTGTCGGCGAAAGCGGTAATGGTGTCCTTGATGGCGTCAATCTCGCCCTGCATGCTGCCGGTGCAGTCAAGGACAAACATGATGTCCGCCCTGCGCCTGCCTTGCAAGGCTTCGGCTTTGGCGGCGATGGAACGAGCGAGGCTGGCAGGGTCCACCGCCTTCGGAGCGGCGTCTGGACTCACCATGCTCTTGACGAGTTCCACCGGTGCCAACGCTGTCCCGCACTCGTTGCAAAACTTTGCGGCGTCCGCGTTCGACGCCCCACAATTGCTGCACGTCTTCATTGCCCGTCTCCTCCCTTCGGATGTTTAGACTCCGCGCAGGAACGCAAAGCGCAAAAAGACATCGCCGACTTTGAGGCGGTCGGCGTGGCGGATTTCCATCGGCGGGTCATCGGGCAAGAGCGCAATGCCCCGCAGCATGGTTCCGTTCTTGCTGCCGAGGTCGCGCACGAAATAGCGGTCTCCTACACGGCTGAACTCCAGATGACGACGGCTGATGCTGGAATCGCCCCCTGCGATGTCAGCGCGTCCCATCTCGCGCCTTTCCCCATCGCTCAGACCCAGCACGGTGCGCGCCCCTCGGTTGCTGCCCGATTCCACAATCAGCAGCGGACTGCGCAGGTGCAAGTCGGCAGGCGGTTCAGGCAGGTAAGGGATATAGCCTAATTCCACCATCACCTCATCCACTGAAGAGTATCGCTCCGTGGGGTCAATCTTGACCATGCGCGGTAGCACAGCGGGCGCTTCGCGGTAGAAGTCACAATGGAAGTCGCTCAGGTCAATCGCCTCAGTGGGCGGCGGGGTCTGCGTCAGGTAGCCCACCAGGTCTTTGAGTTCGCGCCAGCCTTGCCGCGCCCAGAAGTGCTGCCCCATTGCCAGTTCGTAGAGGATGTGCCCCAGAGAGTAAATATCCGCCCGTGCGTCGGCAACCCTGGCACCGTGCAGAAGCAGTTCAGGCGCCATGTAGGGGATGGTGCCGATGATTTCACCGCTCAGGGTCAACCCCCTGCCCTTGAACTTGGAGATGCCAAAGTCAATCAACTTGACGCGTCCGTCGTCGCCGACCAGAATGTTAGCAGGCTTCAAGTCGCGGTGAATCACATTGTGGCGGTGGGCATCGGACACGCCGATGAGGATCTGGTGGAAAATCTGCTTCTTCTGGTCGCTGGTGAGCGCGCCCTCCTCCAACAGTTTGTCCAGCGACTTGCCCGGGAAAAACTCAAACAGGAGGAGGAACGTGCTGGGGTCCCACTCGCGCAGTCCGATGACCTTCACGATATGCTC
>JANWYM010000541.1 GCA_025055355.1 Abditibacteriales bacterium | reverse complement strand
GGAGGGGTTGGGGGAGGGGTGAAATCACCACTTTGCAAAAGTGCAGTTAGCAACTTGTCCTACGACAACGCGAAGGACGCCGCTTATGCATACAGCAGCGCGAGGCTATCGCGGTGAATGATGTCCTCCACAACATCCTCGCGGAGGCGAGGGAGGTTCGTGCCTTCCACCAGGCGATTGAGGGCGCGGATGCCCTCCACGCTGCTCTGCGGGGTGGTGAAGGGGAAATCGCTGCCAAAGAGGAGTTTGTGCATGACGCCGTATTCCTGACACAGCACCATCGTATTGTAAAACTGCCACGGGCGGTAGTAGAGCGCGGACAGGTCAGCGTAAACGTTCGGGTGCTTGCGGATGACGGCGATGCACTCGCCCTCCCACGGGTGGGCGAGATGCGCCATGATGATTTTCAAGTCGGGGAAGCGCAGCGCCACCTCATCCCACAAATACGGACGCGTCACCGCCAGCGGACCGAACTGCACGAAACTCGTCCCCGTGTGGAACAGGATGGGCAGGTTGAACTTGACGCATCTCTGATACAGCGCGTCCAATCGCCTGTCCGTCGGGTCGAACCCCGCGTAAATCGGACCCAACTTCACCCCGCGCAACCGAAGGTCGTGATAGGAGCGCTCGAAGTCATCCATGAAATCCTCTTCCGTTGGGTCAAGGCTCATAAACCCAATCAGTTTCTGCGGCGCGCGCCCCACCCAGTCGGCGATGAACTCGTTCGGCACGTAAAGCCCCGTCCGCCGCGCCTTCATCCCGAAGACCACCGCCTTGTCAACAGGCCTCATCGCCTCGATGTATTCCTCAAACGTGAACAGCAGCTTTACCACGTCCGCTCGCGCGCGCTGGGCGTCCGCCAAAAACTTATCGGTGAAGTGTTCACGGGCAAAGGCATGTGTGTGGATGTCAACGATCATGACTTGAGAATCTCCTTAATCCTTCGCACGATGATCTTCTCCTCCTCATGATACAACGTCTGCGGGTTGATGAAGACACCGTGCGCGCCTGCGTTAGCCAGCGAGATGGACGGCTCGCCCTCTCGCAACTGCCGTTGAATTTCATCGCGTGTGATGCCCAACGTCGCCTCGTCAAAAATCAACTCCGCGCGCGGCATGGGCTGTCCGGCTTCGGAAGGGAAACTGCGTCGGGCGGTGACGCCGGGAACATCCGCGAAGGCATCGAGGATAAACTGCACCTGCTCCTCGTAGCGGCGCAGCATCGCCTCTTCGTCCTGCGCCAGATACCAGCGCACGGCGGCAAGCATGCCGCACAGTTCCTCCTTGCCGACTTTCATACCGCGCCCGATGAACGGATGGGGTGGTCCATGAAAGCGCATGGCTTCGATGAGTTCTTTTTTGCCCAACGCCAAACCCGCCGGCTGCGGACCGCGCAAGCCTTTGCCGCCGCTGAAGAGGGCGAGGTCGGCGCCCCAGTCGCGCGTCCACTTCCACAGGTTCTCTTTGGGCGGAATCTGGGCTGCGCCGTCCACGATGACCGGCACGCCGCGCCGATGGCAAATCTCCACGGCTTGCGGAATCGGCAGCGTTGGCTTGTCGCGGTGCGCGTTGGGGAAGTAGAACATCGCCGCCGTGCGTTCGTTGATGGCATCCTCCAGTTCCTGCGGCGACGTGCCATCGGGCGAGCCGATTTCCACGAGTTTCACGCCGACCTGCCGAATCGCGTAGTCATAGCCGACGCGCGTTTGCCGATGCACGATGACCTCATTCTTCATCCCCTCGGTGTTCGGCAATCGCTCGCGCTTCTCCGGATCCATGCCCGCCACGCACGCCGCCGTTGACAGCACCAACGCCGCCGCGCAGCCGCAGGTCACGTAAGCCGCTTCGTTGTGAGTGAGCCGCGCAATTTCCTCCCCCACGCGCCGCTGCAATTCGTGCATATCCACAAACGCCTGCGCGGCTTCCACCATCGCCTGCACGACCTCTGGTGGCATGAGGCTCCCGCCCAGCGCCGTCAGCGTTGCGTTCCCGTTGATGATGCGGCGGATACCCAGTTCGTCGTAGATACTCATCTGTTGTTCTCGCGTTTGGATATTCAGGTCAGGAGTTACGCGGTTACCGTCACGATCTTTCCCCTCCCCCAAGGGGAGGGGAGTTCTCCTTGGCGTTGCCGCGACGAAAAAAGCCCGTCATGGCGAGCGCAGCGAAGCAATCCCCTCCGCAGCAACCGTCTCCCCCGCAGGGGATTGCTTCGCTACGCTCGCCATGACGTCAGAAGCCAGGGCAAAAAGTCCCGCCGCGCCGTCCCTATGACTCCCCTCCCGTTGGGGGAGGGGAAAGAGTGTGTCGGTAACTGCGTAACTTCTGCAGGTATTCGCGTGGTCACTTCGTTACCCGGACACCCCAACGCCCGAATGCCCGAATACTCAAATCTGAAACCCCATGTGTGCCGCCGTAATGCCACCGTCTATCACCAGCACAGAGCCGGTGGCGAACGAGGACTCATCCGACGCGAAGAACAGCGCCGCGTTGGCGATGTCTTCGGGCCTGCCGAGCCGCCCGAGGGGATACAACTTCACGAGTCTATCGAAAACACCAGGGTCGCGTTCCACGATGTGGTCCCAGATTTCCGTGACAATCGTGCCGGGGAGGATGCAGTTAATCCGAATCCCAAACTTGCCGACCTCGCCCGCGAGCGATCGTGACATGCCGATGATGCCCGCCTTCACGCCGCTGTAAACATGCTCGTTGGCAAACCCCATCAGCGCGTTGACGGACGAGATGTTGACGATGCTCCCCCCGCCGGCTTCTTTCATCTGCGGGATAGCAGCTTGCATGCACAGCCACGTCCCAAGCAGCCCCACGTTCACGTTCGGCTCCCAGCAGTTCTGCTCGACCTCTTGTGCGCTGCAGATCGCGCAGTTGACCAACACGTTCACGTTGCCGTATGTTGCGCAGGTGACCGCGAAGAGCCTCTCCACATCGGCGGCGTTGGACACATCGGCGCGCACGAACGTCGCCGTGCCACCCGCCGCTTGGATGGTCTCGACGGTCTTCTGCCCGCCCGCCTCGTTCACGTCATCCACGACCACCTTCGCGCCCTCCTGCGCGAAGCGGATGGCAGTGGCGCGTCCGATGCCGCTGCCCGCGCCAGTGATGATGGTGATTTTGTCTTTGAGCCTCATGCTATCCCCCCTGAGGGCGGAGCGAACAACTCGGACAAAACTGAACTTTTGCGTTTCACGCTTCTCTTCCTCTGCACTGTAGGAAAACGTCATTGCGAGCATAGCGAAGCAATCCCTTCCGCTGCAGCAATCTCCTCCGTCGAGGATTGCTTCGCTGTGCTCGCAATGACGAGTAAAGGGGATGGCTGTGTTGCGCACGCCATGACGCCCTCACGCGCAGGGGATGGCTGTGCTCCACGCGCCATGACAGGCATTTTCAAAAGAAAGGGCAAAACGCAAAAGTTCA
>JANWYM010000540.1 GCA_025055355.1 Abditibacteriales bacterium | reverse complement strand
GTCGAAAAGCACATCGCCCACCTGTGCGAGAAGTTGAACGTCAAAAACCGCACCGAGGCCGTCGCGTTGAGTTACCGCGAGCGCGTGCTGCCGTAGTCACCCCTCATCCCCTGAACAACTGGAGGCAGCCATGAAAAAATGCCCTTTGGGTCATGAACTGTGTCGTGAATGGGACGACGATCAAGCCATTCTTCTGTGCGCCAAAGCGTATAGCAATCAGGTGGAACGTTGTATCGGGATGGCGCTGGCGATGGAGCGCATGTATCAGACGGAGACCCTCCCACCTGTCTCAGAAGACGAGCCAAGCGCAGAGGTAGCTGACCACGTAGTCACAGCGACGGTCACGCGGCTGCGGCAAACGGTGGCTTTCCAGTGGGGCGCGCGGGACGATGCCAAAGAGCTGAGGGCCCCTCGGCAAATCCGAAGTCCCGAACCTGTTCGGAGCGTCCTACTGCCCGACCCTCAACAAGTTGGAGACCCCTTAGAGGTTGGGGAAAGACTCTAAGTTGATGGGCGGATAGCGCATGATACCAGAGGTAAAGGCAAGAGGCTTCAAACATGGGCAAAGCGCACAAAATCCTGTTGGTGGACGACGCCCTCGATGCGCTGGTCGCGCTGGAACGTTTACTCAAGCGGCGGGGCTACGAGGTGACGTCCGTCACCACCGCTGAAGACGCGCTCAAGGTGCTGGCACAACACCCCGTGCATCTCCTCATTACCGACTGGCGGCTGCCCGGAATTGACGGTTTGACTCTGGCGCTTCAAGCCCAAACCTATAACCCACAAATTAAAGTCCTCATCCTGACTGCCTACGAGGATGCCTACGACAAAGCGCGCGCCGGTCACGCCGCGAAGGTGGACGCCTACCTCACCAAACCCTTCGACCCGCTGCAGTTGCTGGCGTTGGTGACGAACCTGCTGGACTGTCGCCGTTCGTCGTAGCCAATCCCAGTGGTCAACGTCACACTTGTCAACGACAAATCGGACGTAACGGTGCTGAGTGCACTCACTTATACATGGTGGATGACGATGGGTGGAGAAAAGTGTTGTCGTCGGGGAATGTGATAACTAAACCTTTGCGTTTCGGGCTTCTCTCCCTCCCCGCTGCAAGAAAACGTCATGACAAGCGCCGCGAAGCCCTCCTCTGCGGTAGAAGGGATGGCTTCGCGGCGCTTGCCCTGATAAAGATTCTGGTAAGGAGAGGGCAAAACGCATAGGTAGTAACTGCCGTCGGATGCGTCAAAATTTAAAATCTTTGCGTTTCGACTTGTTTGGGATTATAATTCTTCCTGAGAATTCCATTGTGAGGAGACGCTCCCGATGCTACCCGTTGGTGAGATTCCCGAAAGACATACGATAAGCCCTCGTTGGCGGTGAGAAACGCTTTGCCTATGAGGGGCGAGCGTCAAGCCTGCGGCGGCAGGGTTTTGAGATAGTTTCTGAGAGTGCGTTGCAAAACCCCTTTTTGCAACGCACTCTCAATACCCGGCTGTCATAGAACATGAACGCAACGGCCTGCTACTTGAAAATTCGGGAACTCGCTGCATCAGTTTCTTTCAACGAGCCGATGGCGCGTCATACCTCGCTGCGCGTCGGGGGACCTGCCGATGTGTTCGTGGAGCCGAGCCGTCTTGAGGAGTTGTGCGCTGTCGTGAAGTTGGCCCACGATGAAGGTGCGCCGTTGACGGTTATCGGGCGCGGAACGAACCTGCTGGTGCGCGATAGAGGGATACGCGGCATCGTTGTGCGCTTGGGTAAGGGCTTCGACGCTGTGCGCATTGACGGCACGCGGTTGACGGCGGGGGCGGCGACCTACACGATGGGATTGGCGCGGGAAGCGGTGAAGCACGGTTTGGCAGGTCTGGAGTGTCTGTGCGGCATACCGGGCACGGTCGGCGGCGCGATTTGGGGCAACGCAGGGGCGGCGGGGGGCGAGACGGCAGACTGTCTGGAGTCGGTCAAGTGCGTCAACCGCGATGGGAGCGTCGTAGTTCTGCGGCGAGAGGCGTTGGAGTTTTGTTATCGTCACAGCAACATCGGCGACCGCATCGTGGTCGAGGCAACGTTCGCACTGCGACCCGCCGCAAACGTTGAAGCGTTGCAGCAGTTTGTGCAAGACCATCTGCGCTATCGGCGGCAGACGCAGCCCGTCGCGGAGGCGAGCGCTGGGTGCATGTTCAAGAACCCAGCAGGTTACTCAGCGGGGAAACTCCTCGAGGAGTTGGGCGCGAAGGGCATGAGGGTCGGCGACGCGCAGGTGTCGGAGAAACACGCGAATTTTATCATCAATGGTGGACGGGCGAGTGGTGAGGATATTCTGACGCTCATCCGCCAACTCCAGCAGTTGGCGTGGGAACGTCGGGGCATCCGCCTCGAAACCGAAGTCCGCATCGTAGGAGAGTGAGGCTATGTCTCGGCAGAAGGTGGCAGTTCTCATGGGGGGTGATTCCCCAGAGCGCGAGGTGTCGCTCTGGTCGGGTTGGGGCGTAGCGAAGGCGCTGAACCCGGCGAAGTTTGAGGTGTTGTGCGTGGAGTTGGAGGCGCTGCCCCCGCGCGCGGCGGAGGTGCAGGCGCAGAAACGGGTGACGCATTTGCCGCTGATCACGCTGTCGCTCTGGCAACTGCCGCAGGCGCTGCGTGAGGCGCGGGTGGACGTCGTGTTCCCCGCGCTGCATGGCGGGGCCGGGGAGAACGGCGTGGTCGCTGCCCTGCTCGAAGCGGCGCAGATTCCCTTCGTCGGCTCCGGCATGGTGGCGAGCGCGTTAGCGATGGACAAGGTCCTCAGTAAGAAACTGTTTGACTACGAGGGCTTGCCCACGCCCAACGGTGTCATGCTGCTGCGTGAGGAGGTCGAAACACCTCAGACATGGCATCTCGCGCAGCGCGAGGTTGACGCCTTAGGCTACCCGGTCGTCACCAAGCCGGTGTCTGCGGGTTCGACCATCGGTGTCTCCATCGTCAAACGCCCAGAGGATTTGCGCGCAGGCGTCGCGAAGGCGCTGCGCTATGACCACCGCGTGCTCATTGAGGAATTTATTGACGGCATCGAAATCACCGCCGCCATTTTGGGCGACGGCGTGACGGCGCGCGCGCTGCCGCTCATCGAGATCGTGCCGAAATCGCCCGCTGGCTTTTACGATTACGAAGCCAAATACGCCGAGGGCGGTTCGGAGCATCTCATCCCGCCGCGCCTGCCCGACGCGGTGCAGCGCCGAACGCAGGACATCGCGTTAGCGGCGTATCGCGCGCTGGGCTGTCGTGGCTTTGCCCGCGCCGACTTCAGGGTACATGAAGAGCGCGGTCCGTTCCTGCTGGAGATCAACACGCTTCCCGGCTTGACGCAAACCAGTCTCGTCCCCGACGCGGCAAAAGCGGCGGGGATGTCGTTCCCGGAACTGATTGAAGAACTTATCAGAACAGCGATGGAGTGAGTCACGTT
>JANWYM010000053.1 GCA_025055355.1 Abditibacteriales bacterium | reverse complement strand
CGTCAGATGCGAGGCGTGACAGAGAGATACTATCACTATGACGGGCTGGGCAGCACGCGGCAACTCACGGATGCAAGCCAAGCGGTGACGGACGCGACGAGTTACGATGCGTGGGGGAATGTGCTGTCGTCCAGTGGCACAACGGCGAACCCTTACAAGTATGTGGGGAGTTTGGGCTACTACGCCGATGCGGACAATGGGCTGATGCTGTTAGGGGCGCGGTATTATGGCAGTGGGCTGGGACGGTTGGTGTTTTAGACCTCCCTACTCCATGATAGGGGAACCTTACACGTTGAGAGATGGGGTCCATCAGCACACATCTGCTTGTGGTAACCCCTACCGATTCGATTAACTTAACGAAATGAGAACCCTACTCAACATTCTATATTCTATGTTTGGGGCATCTGCGGAGCGTTGCAGGCTCTCTTCCCGGCGCAACGCTCTCCCTCGCCTCGAGTTTTTTCATAGGCGTAATAGTAGGCGTGCAGGCAGGCGCTTCCACGGGGGTATCAATCGCGGATAGAATATCTCCATCGTTGCCTTCAAAGGTTGTAGGTTATTTCATCGGCCCATTGTTTGTCCTTTTCATCACCCCGCTGGCGGCGACGTTCCTTTCCGTCCTCTTCCCCTGCTTCTTTACTTCCCCGACGCGTTGCCGTTGGTCTGTCCCACAGCGTTAGGGGATGCAGGGTTCGGGGTGGGGGTAAGGGGGTTGTCGCACGGGGCGGGCAGGAATGCGCTGTCCTTCCTGCCGTCCTCGTCCTCGAACTCATAAACGACCGACGACGAGGACGACGACGATTTAATGTCCCACGGATACCACTAACACGGATGAGATATGAGTTACGCAGTTGCCGTCATTATCTTGCCCCGCCCTCTTCTCTTTTCACCGCTTGCGCTCTGCCGTTATCCGCGCCCCACACCGTTGCATAAAGGGTGCCGCAGAGGACGCCGCATCCGCTGACAGGCTGTCAGGTGGTAAGGGTATCCTTGCAGAGGGGCGGCAAGCGGCACGGTTGGACGACGCGCAACTTCAGGTAGTGTGGGTAATTGAGAAGGACGGCTGGCAGGGACGCACCGCCCCTGCGGATGCCATTGTAGTCCACCACGTTGCGACGGAACATCCGCGATGGCGTCGCAGGTGACTATAGAAGTGCAAGTTTTGCATGGTGACTTACTTAGATAACCTTCGCCTCATTCTTCAGGCGGTCCACCAACTCCTCCACGCTACTGACCTTCACGCCCGCTTTGCGCTTGGGTGGCGGTTCGAGTGAGAGAACGTGCGTGCACGATGTCACGTTCACGCCGAGGTCAGCGAGCGTGATTTCTTCCAGCGGCTTTCTCCGCGCGCGCATGATGCCGGGCAGGGAAACGTAGCGCGGCTCGTTGAGGCGTAAATCAGTGGTGATGATAGCAGGGAGTTTGACGACGACGCGCTCGATGCCCGCGTCCGTCTCGCGTCCGCACCTTGCTTGCGTGTTGTTGTCCAGCAGTTCAAGTTCAGAAACGAACGTCGCCTGCCCAATGCCCAAGATTGCCGCGAGCATCTGTCCGACTTGGTTGGAGTCGTCGTCAATCGCCTGCTTGCCCATCAGCACGAAGTCAGGCTGCTCGCGCTGATACAACGCTGCTAACACTTTTGCAATCGCCAGCGGGTCAAGGTCGCCGTCCGCCCGCACCAACAGTGCGCGGTCCGCGCCCATCGCCAGCCCCGTGCGCAACTGCTCCGCGCACTCGGCGCCGCCGATGCTCACGACGACAATATCAATCTCGCCGGCTTTCTCTTCAATGCGCAACGCTTCCTCTAACGCAATCGCGTCGAACGGGTTAATGGCGTAGTTGACGCCCTCCGTCTCGATGCCTGAACCATCGGGCTTAACGCGGATTCTGGTGTCAGGGTCAGGAACTCGCTTCAATGGGACGAGAATTTTCATCTTTTGTTTTTATCTGACAGGATGAACATGGTTTCACAGGATAACTCAACTTTTGCGTTTTCCCTTCACGCCTCTTCGCTGGAGCCGTCGCCGCAGGCTTCATGCCTGCGAACGGACGCGACCGTCAAGGCTGCGGCTACATAGGGAGGGCAAAACGCAAAATAAAAATCCTGTCCACCCTGTTCATTCTGTCTAAAGTCGCTCAACGATTCCCGCGCCGCCCATGCCGCCGCCGACGCACATGGTAATCAAGCCGTAGCGTCCGCCGCGCCGCCGCAGTTCGTGCAGAATCGTCACCGTCAGTTTCGCGCCCGTCGCACCCAGCGGATGACCGAGGGCAATCGCGCCGCCGTTGACGTTGAGCCGTTCGCGCGGCATGGGAAACTCGCGCAGCACCGCCAACACTTGCACCGCAAACGCCTCGTTCAGTTCGATGAGGTCTATGTCTTCAATCGTCAACCCTGCCCGCTGCAACGCCTTCGGCACGGCGAAGGCCGGACCGATGCCCATGATCTCCGGCGGCACGCCCGCCACCGCGTAGGTCACGAACCGCGCCAGCGGCGGGATGCCCAACTCTTGCGCTTTCTTGTCCGACATGACGACGACGGCTGCTGCGCCGTCGCTGCGCTGTGATGAGTTGCCCGCGGTCACCGTGCCTTGCGCGTGGAACACGGGCTTGAGCGCGGCGAGTTTTTCCAGCGATGTATCCCGGCGCGGTCCTTCGTCGGTGTCGAAGATGAACTCAATCGTCTCGCGTTTACCCCGCTCGTTCAGCGCGACCTCGCGCACGGGCACCGGCACACACTCCTCCTGGCACTTGCCTGCGTCTATCATGGCGATGGCTTTCTGATGACTTTCGTAAGCGAAGGCGTCCTGCTCCTCACGGGAGACCTCATATTTCCGCGCCAGGTTCTCCGCCGTCAAGCCCATGCTCAAGTAAGCATCAGGCATTTCCTCCACAAGGCGCGGGTTGGGTGACGTGCGAAATCCGCCCATCGGCACTTGGCTCATACTCTCTGTGCCACCTGCAATTATCACGTCCGCCATGCCGCTCATGATCCGCTGCGCGGCGATGGCAATCGTCTCCAACCCCGACGCGCAGAAGCGGTTGACCGTCACCGCAGGCACGCTATGCGGCAGCCCCGCTCGCAAACACGCAATCCGCGCCACGTTCATCCCCTGCGACCCTTCGGGCATGGCGCAGCCGATGATGACATCATCTACTTCTTCAGGCGCCAGTTGCGGCACACGCGCCAACGCCTCTTTGATGACCAGCGCTGCCAATTCATCCGGGCGCACGTGGCGCAAACTCCCCTTCGGCGCTTTGCCGACCGGGGTTCTGACGGCAGAAACGATAACGGCATCACGCATGAGAATTACCTCTTCTTTATCGCAGTAAGTTCCGATGTCATTGCGAGGAGCATGGCGACCAAGCCGTCTCCTACGGAGGGGATGGCTTCGCTCTGCTCGCCGTGACAGGCAGGGCGACGGCTGCGCTGCGCTCGCCATGACAGACACTGGAGCTTACTGTGTCTGGTTTATCTATCACCTTTCCGCAATCTCACCTACCGTCCTTTTTATTGTTCATCTGACCCGCTTATCCTTCTGAGGTTGCTTGTATCGCTACCTCCAGTTGTCCAATTGCCCGATAGGTCGTTGAATCATCCGCCACTGCGGGTGCGGGGCAGCTGGGGTGGTCTCGTATTCCCCTCGCCATAAGAGTCGCCGAGAGTGATTTTGGGATAGGCTTAAGGGAATTTGTTGACTGCTGCTTTAAGGACTGATATAGTATCCGCTGGGAGAACTCTCATGCGCCAAGTCGTCGTCATTCACTACCACGAAATCGGTCTGAAGAAAGGCAATCGCGATTTTTTTGAGAAGCGGTTGCAGGAGAACGTAAGTCGCGCCCTGCGCGGGGTTGCCGAGGTTCCCGTTCGCCGCCTGCCGGGGCGGTTGATTGCCCCCTTGCCCGAGGGCGTGGCGCTCGACGCCGTGCGCGAGCGGCTGCGCAAGGTGTTCGGCATTGCCTTCTTCGCGTTCGGCGCGGAAACGCCCAATGACTTGGACACGCTGCAACAAACGGCGTGGGACATCGTGCGCCCTCTGTCTTACGAGACGTTTTGCGTGCGCGTCAAGCGGGCGGAGAAGCGGTATCCGATGACATCCAACGAAGTCGAACGTGCGGTCGGCGCGTTCCTCGTCGAGAAGACGCAGAAGAAGGTCAACCTCACCGCGCCAGAGGTGACGTGCTCCATTGAAATCATGTCCGACCGCGCTCTCATTTACGCGGAGAAAATTCCCGGTCCTGGCGGGCTGCCCGTAGGCACCAGCGGTAGGGTAGTGAGCCTCCTGTCAGGCGGGATTGATTCGCCGGTGGCTGCCTACAAACTGATGCGGCGCGGAGCACGGGTGGTCTTCGCGCACTTTCACGGCGCCCCGTTCACCGACAGGTCCTCGCAGCACACCGTCCGCGATTTGGTCAAGGCGCTGACGCCATATCAATATCGCTCGCGGCTTTACCTCGTTCCGTTCGGCGCGATTCAGGGAGTGATTGTGGCGCAGACGCTTTCCTCCTTGCGTGTCGTGCTATATCGCCGCATGATGATGCGCATTGCCGAAGAGATTGCGCGGCGCGAGCGGGCGGAGGCGTTGGTCACGGGTGAGAGTCTGGGGCAGGTCGCCTCTCAAACGCTGACCAATCTCGCTATCATTGACGCGGCTGCCACCCTGCCCGTCTTTCGTCCGCTCATCGGCGAGGACAAAGATACCATCGTTAAACTCGCGCAGGCGATTGGCACGTTCGACATCTCCACCGTGCCGTTTGAGGATTGCTGTCCACTGTTCATGCCCGTCCATCCCGAAACGCGAGCCTCGCTCGCTGACGTGCAAGCCGCCGAAGCGCGGCTGGATGTGGCGGCGCTGGTGCAGCAAGCGGTGGAGAACGTCGCAGTAGAAGAGGTGGAGTGGCCTTAGAGCCTCGCCGCAAACCTTGCTGTCTCCCTTCGTCAGGGGGAGTATAGGAGGTTTTTGGCTTGCTTTGAACCTCCCCCGACCCCTCCTTGGAAAGGAGGGGAGGGAACCTCCCCCTGCCTCTCCTTGGGAAGGAGGGGAGGGGGCCTCCCCCTGCCTCTCCGTGGGAAGGAGGGGAGGGGGCCTCCCCCTGCCTCTCCGTGGGAAGGAGGGGAGAGTTTGCGGGTAGGTGCTAAGGGGCAAACACCTATTTTGCTGTTTCTCCCTCCGTCACCGATAATATCTGATTGGCTTTGACGCGCTGAAAAACGTCTTGCTGCCCGCTTGGCCATACGATTTTGAGCGTATCCACCCACTCGGCTTTGCCCAGTCCAAAGTGCACGCGCAGGTCGTTGGCGGAGGCGAAAGAATAGGTCGAGCGCACCTCGTCGTAGACCGTTTTGCCGCCGACGGTGGCGAACACCTTCGCACCGATGCCGTCGCGGTTGCTCCTTTTGCCGATGAGTTTGACCTGTAACCAGTTGTTTTTGTTGCCCCCGTCGTTGAGAAGGAGGGCGGGCGCGTCGTTGTTGTGGGCGATGAGGACATCAATATCTCCGTCGTTGTCCACGTCGCCGAACGCTGCCCCGCGCGCGACGCGCTTGGTCTTGAACCACGGACCGGCTTGAGCAGAGACGTTGCGGAATTTGCCACCGCCGACGTTGAGGAACAACAGGTCCGCTTGCTTAACCTCCGCGCCGGGGGTGCTTTGGTCGGGGAATAGCAAGACGTGCCCGTTTGCCATGAAGCAATCGAGAAGCCCATCGTTGTTGAAGTCCCGAAACGCTGCGCCCCAACCGACTTTTTTCAGCGTGGCGGGGCCGATGCCCGTTTGCTGGTTAAGGTCGGCGAACAGGTCGGCGCCCAGATTGTGAAAGACGTTGGCGCCTTCCAGCCAGTAGTTGGTCACGACAATATCGGGCTTTAGGTCGCCGTCATAGTCGCGGGCGTCCACGCCCATGCTGGCTTGGGGCTGCCCTAACTCGTTGAGGGCGACGCCTTGGTCAACGGCTTCCTCCTTGAAAGTGCCGTTGCCTTGATTGATGTAGAGCAGGTTGGGCGTCAAGTCGCAGGTGACGTAAACGTCTTCCCATCCGTCCCCATTGAAGTCCGCTGTGACGACGCCGAGGGCTTTGTTGTAGTCGCTGACAACCCCCGCCGATTTGGTCACGTCCGTGAACGTTCCGTTGCCGTTGTTGCGATAGAGGACCGACTGCGTCGGGGGAAAAAAGCCAGGAGGGCAATAATCCCGCTGCTTGTAGTTCGCGCCGCAGGCGATGTCCGCGCCGAGATGGTATTTGATGTATTGGCATAAGAAGAGGTCTAAATCGCCGTCCTTGTCGTAGTCGAAGAACGCCGCGCTCGTCCAGAAGCCCTCGCCTTTGATGCCCGATTGGGGCGTGACATCCGAGAACGTTCCGTTGCCGTTATTGCGGTAGAGGAGGCAAGCGCCGTAGTTCGTCACCAACAGGTCGAGGTCGCCGTCGTTGTCGTAGTCGCCGACCGCACAGCCGACGCCGTAAGTTTTCTTGCCGTTGACGATGCCACTGACGCCGGCTTGCGCGGTGACGTCTGTGAACGTGCCATCATAGTTATTCCGATAGAGTTTGTTGCTTAGGGATTTTACGTCGCCCTTCCAGCCGGGGAAGGGGGCGCTTTGCACGAGGTAAACATCGAGGTCGCCATCGTTATCGTAGTCGAACAGTCCGCAGCCCGGACCGACGATTTCGGGGTAGTAAAAACGCCCGCTGCTCCCGTTGTCGTGGCGGAAGCGTAGCCCTGCGCGGGCGGTTTGGTCGTTGAATTGCGGGATAACCCACGCGGTTGGAGGGGCGGCGCGTCCCTGCTCGCCCTGCCCTTGGGGGCGGGCGTTCCCGCACGAGAACAATCCGCAGGCGATACTACCCAACCCCAGCGCAATCACACACAATCTCATGGGTGCGAGGTCGCGTCACTCCGTTCTGCTGGGGACTTGTGTCGTTCGAGTTGCGCCATCAGGGCGCGGACGCGGGGATGATTCTGCTGAAGTTTTTGCGCCTTGCGCAGCCAGTTCTCCGCTGGCACTAAGTCACCCGTCGAAAGGTAAAGTTCCGCCAGACGGCAGTAGAGACCCACGTCCTGCGGCTTGTGCTGTAACTCTCCTAACAACACCTTGCGCTTCTCCATGAAAGCGTTCCAACGCTTGTAGATGTCTTTGTAGTGTCGCGCCTTCTCTGCCTCGCCGACGCGGGCGTAGGCCAGGGAGAGCATATAAACCGTTTCAGGCATGGACTCAATCTGCATCGAGCGTTCGAGGCTTACCACCGCTTCCCGCACTTTGTTCCGCCGCATCTGAACGCGCCCCAGCAAGTAATAGGGCTCAGGGCGGGAGGTATCCAGTTCCGCCGCTTTCTTTGCCAGTTGTTCGGCTTCGTCCAAATGGTCAGGCGTCGGCTTGTTCAGGAAGATCTCGACCAGCACGAGATACGGTTCCGCCAGAGAAGGATCTATGGCGATAGCACGGCGGGCGAGTCTTTCCGCCTCGTCCAGTTGAGCGAGGTAGACAAACGTCATCCGCGCTAACGTGCTGAGCCCTCTGGGATTGTTGGGCTGGAGTTTGACGGCTTCCTTGACTGGTCGAACGATGTCCGTTGTCGCGATAGGGCGGCGGGCGATGTAAAGTTGTTCCAACCCGCGCGCCTTGCCCATCCAAGCGTTGAAGGACTTGGGGTTCTGTTGAAGGCATCGGTCGAACTCTCGCAGGGCGTCTTCGGAACGCCCCTGCGCCAGATAGATGTCGCCTAACACTTCGCGGGCGACAGTGTTGTGAGGGGATAAAGACAAGGCTTGCTGAACAGCAGTGAGGGCTTCATCCAGTTGGTTGATTTGTTTGTAAGCCATCGCCAAACGCACGCGGATCGCCGCGTCGCGGGGCTGCTGCTCTTTAAGAATCAACAGGTGCTCGATAGCCTTCGGAAAGTTTCGGTAAATGAAGTAAAGCCGCGCCAAGTCCTGTCGCACCGCCGCGTCAGAGGGGTTTTGCGCCAGATATTGTTCTTTCTGTTCCGCCTCAATGCGGGCATCGAGCGGCACCGATAAAGTCGCCGGTGCAGAGAGGGGTTCAGCCACAACCGCTTGGCGGGGTTGACGGCTGCGCTTCCACCAGAAGGAGGCGTTGACGACAACACAAATAACTCCCAAGCCAACGAGAACTCGCAGCAAGAATCTCAAACGGACCGACATAAGGCATCTGAGGAATCGGGACGATGGGACGATGAGGGGGCAGAGACGTGAGAGACGACGGGACATCGCCCTGTCGTCCCTCACGTTCTCAGCGGATTGGTTTACGGGTCACTCGTGGTCGGGTCAACGGGCGTTTGCAGCACCGGACGGTCACGGTCAGCGTTGTTCTGAGCGCCGATGCTGATTTGTCCCCACTTGACCTGCGGCCAGCCGAGTTGCTTGACATGCCCATCCACAAACAGGAAGTTGTTCTTCTCCTGATGCCAAGACGTCAGGTTAAACTGCCTGGTGCGGAACCACTCGAGGTCACGCACCCAAATCCCGCAGCCGCTCATATAGCCACAGTCTGCCCAGTCGTTGGCGCTATCCCACATCATCGCTAATTGAGCGGGTTCGCGGATGGAGGAATCTTTGACGACATGCGCGGGCGCGCCCGCCCATGCCTCTGCCCCCCATGCTCCACCTAATGAGCGATAGTTGTAGCAGTAACTATTGCCACGGTCAGGCAGACGGTTCTGGCTGAACCCCCAGGTGTTGCTGACGGAAGGGCATTGGTAAATCTGGGCGTTCTTCTCGTAGGGCGTCAAGACGTTTGACACCCAGCCCGACCAGCCGGTGCCAAACAGGGAGTTCCTGCCGGTCCTGCCGTCCGGTCGCGGCTCATCGGTGCTGGAGGGCAGGGTCTCATCGTAGTCCTGGATATACATCCTAATTGCCAGACCTATCTGCTTTAGGTTGGACTGGCACGACCCGCTCCGTGCCTTCTCCCGCGCTTGCGCAAAGACAGGCATGAGAATCGCCGCTAAAATGGCGATGATGGCGATAACGACCAACAATTCAATCAGTGTAAAACCGCTCCTATGACGCATACTTACCTCCTCGTTGTGTTCTCATCCCCTCCCAGTCGCCCGTTGTTATACGACGGCGGCAAGGGCGACTCTGGGGAGATGGCTGTTTAGCGACTCGTCGTGCTCGGCGGACGCATCATACGCGGCGGACCTCCGCCCGACATCGGTCCAGGACGCATTCCTGGCGGCGGTCCGCCCGTTCCGCTGGGCTGCTGATATTGCTGCTGGATTTGTTGCTGCGCTTTTTGCTGCTCCTCGGGCGTCAGGGTTGACCCGGAGGAACGGAAAAGGGCAAAATATCCCACCACGCCCAGAATGATCACGACCGCCGCGATAATCCCATAGGTCGCCGCCGGTGAGATTTCCTTTTTCACGCTTGCTTCCCCCTTTCTGACTCAAGTTCTCTATCGTCCCTCCCTGTCCGCCGACGGGACAACGGGAGGGAACGAGAGGCTATCGCTCAGCACCATACCATCAGCAGTATGGAGCGAACTTGACATCATCATCTGAACCGCGCAGCTTGCATGGGAAGGCTGACGATTTTATAGTCCTGCCCGATACGTCGGACGAAGAAGTCGCCCGTTTCGCCGTCGCCGAACCTCACAAGGACACTGAACCCACCTTGGTTGGTCGCCTGAAACTTGACGGACTCAATGGTGGCATTGCCAGCGGGAATGAGTTTGTCGAAGTAAAGCATGTAACGCCCCATGCCGCTGGGGTCTTTGTGCTGCAAGCCAACTACCTTGTTATCCTCGGAAAGTGGCTCAAAACTTCCCGCGTCCACGCACGCGACTGCCTCGTTAAAATTCTGACTTTTCACGGACTCAATAAAACGCAAGACGACTGCCGAAGCCGCTTTCTTTTTCCAGCCCTTCTGATGCCAGTAGGCGCGCACCTCGCGTTCGTAGAAGGTGTAACCTCCGATTGCCCCGACCACGAGCGCGATAAAGACGATTAAAAAGAGATAGCGCACCCATGCCAAGCGCGACTTCTGGCGTGAACCTTCGGTTGGCTGATTCGCTGTCATAGGATTGCCCTTTGCCTCGTGACCTTAAAGACGGGCTTTATTATAACATACTGAGGGAAGAACTTGACTTCTGAATAAAGATTTTTTTATTGACAGGAATCATCCATGTCCCCAAGGGGATACCGCGCCGGATGAAAATCGTCCTCGTCCTCGTCGTCGGTCGTTTGTGAGTTCGAGGACGACGAGGACGAGGATGATTATTTTCAAGGGAGGGAAATACCCTGACCGTTTATCACTTTTCTAAACTTTTACTCCGGTCTCTGAGCCTGAAGGGCTTGACGTGGTGAGCGCGCGGCATGTAGCCCGCGACGCCGTCGCGGATTTTCCGTCGCAGCGCGACGGGCTACATAATCCGCGCAGTTACTCTGACCGCCCCAGCCACCGTCGCACCGCCACCTGCCAGCCACTGGGGGTGTGCGTCGTCAGGAACTGCGCGTTGAGCGGCGCGACGGAGAGGCGTAGGGTGTTGCCACTGGACACGGTGCCTAACTGTTTACCGCTCAACAGGTCGTGGACGGTTTGCGTCTGACCTGCCTGCGTCGGGAAGAGGCGCACCGTTTGCTCTTTGGGGCTACCGTTGAGCAGGACGACGAGTTGCTGACTGGGGCGCTGGTAGGCAATAAGTCGGACGGACGCCTCTGCGGCTTTGACGGCGGCGGTTTCGACTTTGCTGCCGGTTTCAATGTAGGGTTCGCAGAGCGCAAGCAGGGTCGACCAGCGCGAGATGAGATGAGCGTAACGCGCGTCGTCCAACACGCCCAATCCCCACAGGTCAATGCCCGCCGCGCCGTCGGCGATATGGGAGAGGACGTGATAGTTCAGCAGGTTAATGTCAGGGCGCGATGCCTTGACCGCATTGAGCGGAGGTGCGGTCAGGATGCCCACCGTCACGTCGGCGGGCTTGGCGCGGTGAACGGCGTCGCGGACGAAGGCGGCCACGTCCACGTCGGCTTTCGTCGGGGGCAACAGCAGGGTGCTGACCAGTACGCGGTTGACGCGGGAGGACAGTTTTCTGACGCTCAGGCTGACGGGAACGTAGAGGCTGTCGGAGGAGGACGCGCCGCTGCCTGTTGTCCATGTTTCGACAATGGCTTTTTTCTTCGCTGCCCACACAGCTTCGCCCAACGCCTTCGTGCCCTCGGCGCGTTGCCACGCGCGGAAGTCTAACCAGGCGCGGCGATGCTTGCCGCCGGGCAGCACGTCCCGCAGAGAGATGAGTTGCTTGATTTTGGCGTAGGTCTTGAAGCGGTGGCGGCAGCGGGCGCAGAAACAGACGTCGTTCTCGGCGAACTGCGGCGTGAACGCGGTGCGGTAGTCCAGCGTGAAGCCGTCCACGCCCATTTTTCTGACGGACTCCGTCAGGTCTTTGACGGCTTCGCGGAAGTGCGGTCCGCGTTCAATGATGTAACTCGGGCACCATGCGCTGACGCGCCGCCCGTCCGCCGTCACTGCTCTTGCCTCCGTCGGGGGGATGCGCGGCGCGGACGCCCATGACGCCCACCAGTTGACGCCGAAGGTCACGATGCCCTGCTTGCGGGCGAAGGTCACGGTGCGCCGATTGATGCGCAACAGCGTCTCCGCTTCCGGGCGCGACTCGGGGGGCGGCAGCGACAGGGCGATTTTGCCGATGCCGACGCGATACAATTGGGCAAGGAGCCGCTGCTCAAACTCTGGGTCCTCATGATAGTCCAGCAGGCGATACAGCCACGCCCCGACGCGGGCGTTCTGCCCGACCTGCGCAGGCGGAACAGGTGGGAGGACCTCCGCTTCCGCTGATTGCTCTGGCTCGCTGGCGTTATCGCTTTGTAGATGCCAGTAGATGCGATACTTGCCCGGCGGCGACTGCGGCGTGACGTAGAGATAGGACCAGCAGCCCAGCCAGCGGTCCCAGAGCCCGTTCGCGCCCGTGCCTTTGAAATTCGGCGGAATCGTGAACATCGGAATCGTGCAGCGGAGGTAAGTTTCCTGTCCGCGGCGCACGGTGGCGGTGGTGAACTCGGTGCGGACGCGGTCGGGGCTTTGCGCTATAACCACTTTTTCGACTTGGAAATCTTGCGGCAAGTCCAAAATCAGACGCGCCTGCAGCGCGGGTTGATGACTCAGATTCGCATACAGCAGCAGCATCCGCTGCAAGTGTCCCTGCGCAAAGTGTAGCCGCGACTCGCCGAGGTGGAGCGGGAAGAATGTGGAGTAGAGCGTGCGCGCCACCGGCTGCGGGCGCGGGGTGATAGAACCGACGGGCGAGACGGACTGCGGCGCGGGCAGCTGGGGCGGCGCAGGGGACACGGCTTCGCTTTTCGGCTCGGACGTCAGCCCCTTCTGGGCGGCATCGTCAGCCACTCTTGTGCTGGGCGGTAGGAAGGGGCGAGCAGGCGGCGCGGTGGGGGGAGGCGCCGGGGAGGCAACGGAAGGAGGCGGCACACTGCCTGCCGTCATCGGCGGAGACGACGGTTCCTGAGGGGACATCGGTGGGCGGGCTGTGGACGGCGCGGTGGACGCCCCATCGTCAGAACGACTGTCCGCTGACGCCTGAGCATCAGGAGTAGAGCGAGGCGCAGGCACTGTAGGCGTGGCAGGTGAGGACGGTTGGGGCGTCGTCGGCGCGCTCGGTGCAACAGGCGAGTCCACCCGCTCCTCGGCACCGGCAGCCTTCCGCTCGCGGAGGCTGCTGACGATGGGTTGTTCCGCAAAGACAGGTTGGGGGCGGTTCGCCGTCATCTGACGCACGGCGGCTACCGTCACGACGCCCAGAAATAGCACCAACGGAATGACGGCTACCCACACGGGCACCGTGCGGGGAGCAGCGCGTTCGCTGGGTTCGTTGAGCAAACAGATATGATGTTCATCATCCCAATAAGTTCGTCCACACTTCGGACAAGTCAGACGTGGCATGACCGTCACCTCCGTTGGTCAATATACCCGTTAGCCGTAGGGATTAAGCATCAATTCCGCGTTCCTTGCCCCAAAAATGCAGAAACGTCCCGACAGGTCGGGACGTTTCTGGGGTTATGAAGGCTGTTGTGTATGCATTACGCAGAATTGGCAACTCTAAGGGCGCGCCCAGAGGGCACCCGCCGTGCCAGCCCTATTGCGGCAATCGCATCGGGCTGGCAGGGACGCGCCGCCCCTACCGATGTTCCTGAACAGGGGCGGGTTGCAAATTTTACGTAATGCACACAGCCTGTTTCTATGCTTATCGCTGTTCGCTATAAGAGTCAAACAGCAGCCGCACGCCAAGCGCGCAAACAACCCACACCACACATCCCAAAACTGCTAAAGCAAACATTTGCGTAGCCACCTGAAACGACCTCCGATTGATTGACTTGGCTATGTGGACGCCAGCGGCGGGAAAAGGTTCAAAGAATTATTTACTCAACTTTTGCGTTGCGCGCTTCTCTTGCTCCCCGCTGCCGGAAAACGTCATGGCGAGCAGAGCGCTGCCATCCCCTCCGCTGCAGCAATCTCCTCCGCAGGGGATTACCTCGCTCTGCTCGCCATGACGGACAGGGGGGATGGCAGCACTCCGCTCGCGTAACTATTCAGGTATCTAAACTTTTGCGTTTCCCTTATCGCCGCGTCCGCCGGGGCGGCAGCCTTGAGGCTGTCAACGGATTCTGGGAGCGGATTAAACGGATTACTTTCGGGTTGGACGCCGACGCCATCCGCTTAATCCGTTACCGCAATCCGTTGACAGTGACC